>JAEHDI010001194.1 GCA_016880505.1 Bryobacterales bacterium
ACAACGGGCTCCTCCGGCGGGGTTTCTCCATCCCCGGGCGTCGGTTCCTCGGTTTCGACCGCCTCTGGGATCTGGCCGTAAATCAGGTTCCTCGACCAGTCGAACGCATGGCTCCCAACCTGGAAGTCTCCCCGAGGGTGCGGGAACTGGGCCATCAGAATGAACTCTTGACTGAACAGGCCCCACCCTAGGAGGCTCATCGAGGCGTCCTGATTGACGCTGACGACGCGCGGGCCGAGCGGTGGCGCGGACGTGATAAAGATCACGTTCAACTGCCTGGTCTGCACGTTGTACCGATAGTGAGCGGTGAGTTCCTGCTGGGCCTGTTGTGCGGAGGCTAAACCCATGATCCACCGGTTGTCGCCCGACACCCCGGCCGAAGCCTTGATGATCTGCGGCGGGAAGGTGGCAAACGGGACCGGTAATTGGTCGGCGCCCACAAGGGCTGGCGCCAGCACCTCAAGCGATCCTGACACGGGGTCTAACAGCAGGAATCGTCCCGCGGCATCGACCGCGCCTTCCGTGACAAGCAACGCCCGCGAGCCGCCTCCAAACGCGACTGTTAGCGGATTGTCGCCGAGATCGATATTCCGCGATTGGCTGGTGTCAAGATCGAGAATCGTGACCGACGGCTTGATCGTGAACTTCGGGTCCCACTGGCCGAAATGCGTGACGACCATGTAGCGGGCATCTGGCGACAGGGCGATAGAACCCGGCTGCCTCGGGACCCGGATGGGCGTTTTGCGTGAATAGTCGGAGGTGGAAATCACCTCAATCCGATTGGCCGTAAAGTTGGCGAGGTAGACCACCCCACGCCGTTCGTCGAGCGCGATATCGGAGGCGTGACCACCGATCGGCACGACCTTGCCAAACGTTCCTCCCCAGGCTGCCGAAACAAGGCACACCATCAGACCGAAAAACAGGAATTTTCCTCTTAGCACGTGCTCACCCCGCAATTGAGGATAGTTCTCCTCCACTGAACTGCAAAGTCAAATCTATCACGCATTGGGCTAAGGTCAATAATCCCAATAGGTAACAACGCTTTGATTACTAAGGTTAATCCCAGTACCACAACCTCCGAAATCCCCTATAACGGCTGAGCCGGCAGCCCTTCGCCACTCTCCGCAAGGTGCTAAGGACGCAGACATCTGCGTTCGCCGAGACGCCGGTCGTCCTGTCACCTCAAGGGATCGGGTGAGGCTGGCGCTGGGGCGTAACCTCGGCACAACGCTCTTCGCCTCTTCAGTGATCAGTAGTGGTGTACGCTAGAAACTAGAGATGTCTGCTATCGGCAATCCCTCTCCCGCGCCAGCCGGAACGCCCGTCCAGGAAGGCCCGAAGCCCTCTCCGGCGCCGCCGAAGGCCCCCAAACCGTGGAGCCTTTGGATCATCCTCGCCGTACTCGTGAGTATTGCCGGGGCGATGTACTGGCAGCTCTCCCGACCGCAACAAACGGCATCAACGGCCGCCGCAATCCGGACCGCAACGATTGCCAGGGGCGCGGTCGAACGGGTAGTCCGCCTCTCCGGACAGACCGCAGCCCGGAACTTTGCCTCCATCACGGTTCCGCTCATGCGCGGGCCAGACTCGGGGCGGGAACTTATTCTGGTCGAACTGGCGAAGTCCGGGAGCTTTGTGAAAAAGGGCCAGTTGGTGGCCCAGCTCGACACGCAAGCCGCTCAGGATCACATCGACGACGTTAATTCGACAGTCATCCAGGCCGAGACGGACATCAGAAAGCGCCGGGCTGAGCAAGCGATCGACTGGGAGAACCTCCAGCAGAACGTTCGGGTTGCCAAGGCTGAGCTCGACCAAGCGAGGTTGGACAATTCGGCCGCCGCAGTGCGCACGGTGGTTGATCAAGAACTACTGCGGCTCTCCGTTGAGGAGTCGGAAGCGCGGTACAAGCAGTTGCAGCAGGACTTGGAGAAGACGCGAGCCGTACACCGTGCCGAATTGCGAATACTGGAAATAACCCGGCGCCGCCATGAAATGCATCGGGAGCGCCACCTTACCGACTTGAAGAGGCTCTCGTTCATCGCGCCAATTGACGGGCTGGCGGTTATGTCAACGTTCTTTCGGGCCGGAGAGATGTCGCAGATTCAGCTCGGTGATCAGGTTTACCCCGGCCAGACGTTCATGAAAATCGTGGATGTCTCCAGCATGCAGGTTGAGGCGGACGCCAACCAGACCGAAAGCAGCGAGCTCCGGGTCGGCCAGCGGGCCTCCCTCACACTCGATGCATTTCCTGGCGTCAAGTTTCCGGGCCGAGTGTTCAGTATCGGTGCGATGAGCGTGCGGGGGTGGCGGGAAAACTACTATATTCGCCGGGTTCCGGTCCGCGTCACGATTGAGGGCTCCGATCCTCGCCTAATCCCGGACCTGTCCGCGGCCGCGACAGTTACGGTTGGCCACCAGGAGAATACGCTGATCGCACCGCTCGATGCTGTGCATGCCGAGGGCGGTAAGAGTGTCATCTTTGTCAAAGACGGGGACCGCTTCGATAAGCGAGAGGTCCAGTTGGGCCTCCGGAGCTTCACTCACGTCGCGGTTTTGTCCGGCCTGAAGGCAGGCGAGGTCGTAGCACTGGGTCCCCCGGCTACCGTCCTTGCACAGCGGTAGCTTCGCTACTTTGTTTTCACCGTGACCAGGTGCTGCCCGCGCGGGAGACGGATCATGTGCCGTCCCTCCGAGTCCACTCCCCGGATTTCCCAAAATTCGCCATCGACCTCGACCGCCCCGGGGCGCCGGTCAAGGAAGGCGAATGCGGGGGCATCGCTGCGGTAAGAGAACTCCAGCCCATCAGTCAGGTACGTGGCAGCCACGAGATCGCCGGTGAAATCGAGCAGACGGGCATGGGGCTCCCCTTCCCCCGGCTCGATTGCATGTGAGCCCGCGGGCAACCATACAGTTTCGCCGTCGTAGGCCGGCCACGGGCGACCATCCACCAACGCTGGTCCCTTCCATGGAACGCCGGCGCCGCGCGGCGACTGGACCGCTACCCTCGTGCCTTCGCGCTCGAATCGATCAACGGTGGCTGCGGCCGAGGCAAGCCACGGGATGTCTGGCGCCAGAATGGAGTTCTCAAAATAGAGCGCCACTCGAGGAAACACACGCGAGGCGGTGTTCACGAGTTGAAAGAGTTCGCCCCCGGTCTGCTGTTTCGTCGGATAGACGTCCTGGTAGCGTTCGACGATGTTTATGTCCATCGCGAGCCTGCTGGTATGCGGTGTGATCCTCGTGTACCTGAGAGCGATCTGCCGGTAGCGGTCCGGGCCGAGATTCCAGACCGTGGCCGGATCCTCGATGAGAAACGTGAGACTGTGACGGGCGAGAAGAGGCAGCAACGCCGAAGTATCGGTGCCAATCGCGTCTCGAATACCTGGGTCGAATCCGTCGTCGACATGAGTCAGCACAAGACCGAGATCCGGCTTGGACCGGCGCATACCCTCGACTTCGCCGATCCATTCGGCTTGAATGCGACGCGCCAGATGGACCCGGTAGTCCAGGAAGTCCCGGAGGGCGGACTTGTTACGGGAGTAGTGGCGGGCAGACGCGGGATTGAACAGATCGAGCGGGTCAAAACCGGCGCGGTCACGGAACTCACGCCGCACATCGGCGTTCATCGGCGTGAAACGGGAAGGCGTGGAGTGCCCCTGAAGTGACTCGAAGTACAGCTCAGCAAGATTGACGCCGTCCCAGTCGAAACGGTCCAGGAGGCCGCGCACTCCCGCCGCGGCGGCTCGAAAGCAGTCCCGGTTCGCCAGGTTCATCAGCCGGCGCCAGTCGAGACGGGCGTCCTGAAGCAAGGCGGTCTGCTCGCGCCACTCGGGGTGATCGTTCCAGAACCGGTCGCTGACGTGGGGCAGTTCGAGCCACGCATAGACGAGGATGCCCTGCCGGTGACAACTCTCAACCAGTGTCCGGAGGTAACGGTCGCGTGTTTCGTCGGGCTCGAAATAGTGCCAGGCGGCGACGTGGAGCGCGGAGATGCCGGCCGCTCGCCAACGGCGTGCGAGGTAATCGAGGTCGGCGCGAGCGCGGTAAGAGGAATCGAAGAACGCCCAGAGGCCACGCGATCGAAACGGTGGTTCGAGGCCGAGGTCCGCAAGGGCCTGGACGAGATAGGGAAAGCGTTCATAGCCGCGCTCTCCAGGTGAGACAGCAACCCAGAGAACGGCCCCTTGCCCGCGGCGCAACCCGGCCAGCAGGGGCGCCTTCCGCCAGCGTTCCCGAGCGAACACGCGAGCATCCGTCGGTATTTCGAAGATCGGCAAATCCACTGCCGACTCCCAGACGATCGACAGTCCGGGACGCCGAAGGTCCTCGACACTCGAAACGCGGACCTGTTCAGGGCCAGGACGGAATCCGAGCTCCCGCGCAAGAGCGGAGTCACCCTCCAGGATCAGGAACGCGCCGAGCTTGACTCGTTCCATCCAGTCGGGGGCTGCTTCGGCCTTTCCTTCCCGGACGAGCAGAATCCCACCGTCTCCTCCGGATGTTGTCTGAAAACCGACCGATCCCAGGATACGTGGCCAGGCGCCAACATCGTTGCCAACCACGTGGAATGAAGCGGCCAGGCATGAGATGGCCTGAAGAAGAACGCAGAGTACATACGGCGTTGCCCGTTTGAGGATCATCGTCATTTCACCGCGTGAGCGAATACCAGATGCCGACCCGCAGGTCGAAGAAGTTCGGGCTCCGCGGATTGCTGAT
>JAEHDI010000157.1 GCA_016880505.1 Bryobacterales bacterium
GACATGGGCCAACCCTTTTCGATGGCGCCGGCGTTGATGAAGAAGCCCGCGTTCGGCCATTCCTGCGGTGCACCGGTCCAGCCTTCGGTCTGGAATCGCCACTCCGCGCGTAAGATGAAGTTCCGATACACCTGCTTGCTGCGGAGGAAGCCGTTGGGCTTGCCGGTGCAGCGAATCATTCCGTTCTCCACACGCCAGGTTTCCGGCGGGGTGCCTTCAATGATCCAGAACTCGGTTATGTCCTTCTTCGGCATCAGCGATACGAAGCCGCCGGTCTGGGCCTGCGCCAAGGACGCCGCCGCAAGCAATACCCAAACAAAAGCTCGCATGATCGAGGTCTCCTTATGGTCTCAATGTAGTGTATTCTCTATCCCGATGGACAACAAGACCGCGAGACGTAACTTCCTGCTCGCCCCGGCGGCTGCCGTCACCCGCCCGCTGTGGGCGCAGAACAAGCCGCTGGTGATCGACGCACACTGCCATGCCGGTACGGGAACGGCCATGTCTGCCCCCTGGACCACGCGTGCCGATGTCGAGGTCACGCTTCGCCACATGGAAGAAGCAGGCATCGATCGGACGGTCATCTTCCCGATCAACAATACCGAGTTTGAGAAGCCGAACCAGGAAGTCGCCGAGATTTGCGGGCGCTATCCGAAGAAGTTTATCGGTTTCGCCAAACATGACCCGAAGACCGAATCGGGACGCATCGCCAAGATGCTGCGCTACGAGGTCGAAAAGCTTGGACTGAAGGGCTTGAAACTGCACGAGCTGCCGACCCGCGAAGTGCTCGACGCTGTCGCCGAACTCGGCATCCCGATTCTGTATCACCCCTCGCGTGTTTCGAGCTTTCACATGCTAGCTCCCGAGTACCCGCAGATTCCTTTCATCATGGCGCACCTTGGCAGCTTCGCCTCGCAGAACTGGCAGGAACACATCGAGGCGATCGAAGTGGCCAAGCGGTATCCGAACGTCTACCTCGACACGTCGTCGGTGGTGTTCTTCAAGTTTCTGGAGATGGCGGCGAAGGAGGCCGGTCCGGACAAGCTGATCTTCGGCACCGACGGCCCCGAGCTCGACTCGCGCGTCGAGCTCTACAAGGTCAAGTTGCTCAAGCTATCGCCTTCGGACGAAGCGAAGGTCGCCGGCGGCAACATCGTCAAACTGCTGCCAAAAGGAACCGTTTAGGGTGCTTCGCACTCGATTTGGTTTACGGCCGGCTCCGGATAGTAGAGATACAGCTTCGACTTGCGCTCGGCCTGGCCGATGTAGATCGTGTCGTCAGCGCCGATCGCCATTGAGTCCACCACGTACGCCTGCCACGTGTAGAACGGACGCCGGTTAACATCGATCATCCCAAGCATCTCGTACGCGCCGGTGGAGGGGTCGTACGAAAACAGACGGGCCATCTCATCGTCGTCGCCGCCGGCTCCGTACAGCTTGCCGTTTCGGGCGA
Organism: Bryobacterales bacterium; assembly: GCA_016880505.1. Lineage (GTDB taxonomy): Bacteria > Acidobacteriota > Terriglobia > Bryobacterales > Bryobacteraceae > JAEHDI01. The sequence continues at coordinate 1,454 of JAEHDI010000157.1, forward strand.
AAACAAGGCCGCGGATGCGGTACTGGTTGAGCGGTTTGCCGAGGTTCTCGATAGCCGACGTCTTCGGATCGAGCCGGAACAGGTAGCCGTCGGAAGTGCCGCCGTACAGCATTCCGCAGGTGTCCATCGCCCATGCGTCAACCCCGTTGTACGGCTCACGCCCGCGGACCGTCGACGCTGTGATGCCGAGCTTCTCGAGCCCCGACGCCGGGTGAAAGCGATAGATCGCGCCGTTTTCGCCGGAGGTGAAGACCCGGCCGGCATCATCCAGCACGATGGCCCGGCCGATGTTTTTGTTCGTCTCGAACTTCTCGCCGGGGATCTTCCGCTCCGCCACCTTGCCGTGAACGGTGAACTTCCCGGCGGCAATCTGATAGCTGAAGAATTGACCGTCCGGCGAGGTGAGCCCGTAAATGACAGCATTCTCGCGATCGACGGCCAGCGAATAGATCCCCTCGCCCGGTGCCGGACCGCCGAGGTCAGTGACCTCGCAGGCGACGTCCACGCGGTTCGGCTTGTGTTCGTCGTTCTTCGTCACATAGCGGTACAAGTGGCCGTCTTTGTCTCCGGAGCCGATGTATACGTCGCCGGACTTTGACACAACGAGCGAACGGTGAACGGTGGTAACCCCGTTCAGATAGCAGAGTGGCTGCACATAGCCGTGAACCGGAAACATCACGAACAGGTGGCTGCGCTTCCCGCTGGTGGCGCCATAAATCGCTCCGTTCGGGGCGACGGTAAGCGAGCGGACCGCCGATTCCTCCGACGGAATCACGTCGACCGGCGGATAGCCGAGTTCCCGCAGATCGATGCGGACCTGGCTGACGATGGAGTAGTCATGTTCGAGCGTTCGCTGCGCGAATGCGGCATGAGAAAGGAGTAGAACTGCGAGGAGCAGAAACAGAGTTTTCGTCGACATGTATCACCTCGGCCGGTAAATGATCAACGCCAGGCGGTAGTATGCTTCCCCGATCCTGCCGGCCGCCTCCACCGGTTTGCCCGCCTGCGGCCGGACCTCGATCGCACCGACCATGTAGATCGTGCCGTCGGGTCCAGTATCGGCCGCGTTCGTGCCCAGTACCCGGCTCCCGTCTTCGAGCAGCATCTCGCCGAGGTCTTCGGTCTTGCCCGTGTTCAGGTCGTATGCGATCAGGTGGGCGGCGGCAAGGCCCGTGCTGCCACCGTAGTCGAACTCGCGGCCAGCGGCGCCATAGTAGAGCTTCCGGTCCCGGCCGATCGTCAGCGTGAGTGTGGCGTATGGGACTTCTCTCTCATCGGCCATTTCCGGAATCGCCAGTTGCCCCAGGCGGCGGATCTCGCCGTCCGTGCCGGCGCGCGGGTTGAAGGAGAACAGAATCGTCGCGCTCTCGTCCACGCCGTAGAACTGCTGCGTCTTGGCGTCCCAAACCATCGTGCGAAACGCGGTCTCAGACTTGTTGTAATCGCGTCCCAGCGAGATGCCTTTCGGCCGCGTCGGAACCTTCACGGAAAGCTCGCGGATGGAGTCGGCCTTGGGGTCGTACTTGAAGATCCGCCCATCGCCGAAACTGCCGTAGACGTAGCCTTCGTCATCGATCGCGAGAGTTCTGCAGATCGACTCCCAGTTGTTGACGCGGCCTTTGTCCACCGCCTTCTGTTCCGCCACGTCGTAGTAGACGAAGTGGCCGCGCGGATGCGTCATCCCATAGATGCGATTGAAGCGTGGATCGTAATTTCCTGTGTTCACACCTTCGTTCGGCACGCCAAGGCCGAAGTCATCGACGCGGCCGGTCTTCGGGTCAAACGCCATCCAGTGGGCGCCCGGGTAACCTTCCTTGGTGGCGAACCGGGAATAGTTCCACCACCAGCCGGCGTGAGTGCCGAAATAGATCCGGCCGTCCTTGCCCTCGCCGAACTTGGAGTGGACCTTCGACTGCGGCCCACGTTTCAGTTGAGACTCGCCGGTGAGTTCAGTGAGGTTGCCGACATCGACAACGCGGTCCGTCTTGGAGTCGTAATACACGAGGTGACCGTCGCCGCCGTGATAAGCGAGACCGGCGTAGACCTTCCCGTCGCTGGCGGCAAGAAGCGCCGCCCAATTGCCGTCCATCTGGTGCAATCCGGGAAACACACGATGGTCTACCCGAAGCGACGCGGCGAACAAGCCAGTCACCGAGACGCAGAAAACACAAAGAAGCCTAATTCGATATCTCCAAGATCGCCACATTGTAAACCTCCAGGGAAGGCAGCGCGAAGCGGACGCGGCCCTGCTCGGCCGTGAACGTCACCGTGGACGCGCCGTCGCGGTCCGGTGAAAGCAAACGCACGGCCTTCACTTTCTTCCCGCCTGGCGCCGCCACCGTTACGCTCGCGCCACCCGCGGGGTAGCCGAGTTTGTAGTTCAGCCAGTGCAGAATTCGCTCGCTGCCATCGGCCTTGTCCGTCAGTTCCATAACCGTCGTAAGGGGAGCTCCCTCGAATTCCGCCGACAACGGCCCTCCCGCCGCGTATCGGATCGCCGAAGCGATCTGGCCCGCATTCTTCGGCAGCATCCAGTAGCTATTGCCGAAACCGGCTGCGCCTATCGAAGTCATGTCCTGAATGGGATGCGCCGGCATCACCGCTGGTAGATAGGCGAACCTTCCCTGTCCGAAGGATCCACGCCCTTCTGCGGGGAGCGCGCGGCTAGGCGAGACCCGGATCTTCAGGACGTCGGCCAGGCCGTACTCGCTCCGCACGCGCCGCCAGTCGTTGTACAGCGACGTGTGCCCGGTTGCAAACAGGCCCCCGCCGCGCCGGACGTACTCGCGAATCTGCTCCACCGCACGGTCCGATAGCGCCTCCTGGCTTGCCAGGATCAGCGCCCTGTACTTCGAAAGATCACCCAGGTCCTGATCGAACACGTAGGTGAACGGAATCTTGTGCTGGATCAGCACCTGCTCCACCAGCGTCGTGTCCAGATGCGGCGCGAGGCTGTTCATCGCCATCGACGGGAACGACCGCAACACTGCCACGTCCGCAACCACGCTCGTCGAAGCGAAATGCCGGTTGTTGTCGCGATAGAAGCGGATATACTTGCGCGCGTCCTCGGGCAGATCGTAAGCGTTCAGCGGCCCTCCGATGTCGCCGAGGGAGTTCCGGTTGAACGCCATCGACTCCGCCATCAGGAGGCGGTAGGAACGGGTGGCGGGATTGGCGCGCTGCGGCCCCGTGTAGCTGAACAGCATCTGATCGAGGCTCCGCGCAAGCTTCATCGACCGGATTTTCGACACCAATATGCCGTTCTCATCCACCTGCGCTTCATTCGGCTCCTCGCTCCAGAATACCGAGCCGTGCCGCACCAGTCGCGCGTGATCCACCCCGTTTAAGAACGCCCGATTGCTCCCATAGATGCCATGCGGGTTCAGCTCCATCACGACGCTCGGGTTCAGACTTCGTGCGTAGTCCGAAATCTTGCCGTAGTACTCGGCGAAATCCTGGCAGCGAAAATCGACCCACTCCTGAATCAGCGGATCGCCGATCGGAGAGATCGCAGCCGGGCGCGCGATGCCGTGCCACGACGGAACGGTGACGGCACGGATGTCAGAGAAGCCGAAGCGGTCCTTCAGTTGCGCGGCCGTGTACTTCTTCGCCAGGAACTCGCGGAAGCGCCGGTTCACCTCGGGCGAGTTGCCGGTCCACGGCGGAGCGATCAGCGCGTGGTTGTCCATGTGGATGAGGTCCGTTTTGACCTCCTCGATCGCCACCCGGATCACCTTCTTCATGTGCTCCACGTAGCCCGGATGGTTGAAGTCGGGCCGGTAACGGTCGGTCTGCTCCCCATAGCGCACGGGATCGCCGTGCTCGTCATA
>JAEHDI010001195.1 GCA_016880505.1 Bryobacterales bacterium
CGTAGCCGATGCTCTCGAGCACCTCGACTGCCGCCATTCCGACTTGAGGAAAGAACTGATCGATGATGCAGGTAACAAACAGCGAAACGCGGTTCGCCATGAAGCCAGAATTGTAACATCGGCGGCGCCGTGCCCGTTACCGCAGGCGATAGGCAAAGACACCCGAATCGCAGGAAAGCACGCCCCGGCCGTCCTCTTTGGTGATCGGCGAGCGCCAGAGCACCCGGCCGTCTTCGTCGAGGGCTTCGGCCTCGCGCGCCTCAGCGATCTTCCATGGTAGTGACGCCCAGTCGAGCCGAAGCACGAAGTGCGGGCTCGATGGCAGAGGCGTAACGATCAGTGCGTCGCCCTCGCGCGTAAGGCGCACGCCTCCGTTGGTCGCGACGCCGCCGAAGCCGATCACCTTGTTCTCCGGGTTCATGCGCGCCGGACGCGGATCGGGACCAGTCGGAAGCGCGGCCGATTCGCGCTCAGCCTCGAGAACAACGGGGCGCGCGCCGGCATAAATGTTTTCGGGCGAACGGGCCCATTCAACGATGACGCCGTCACGGCGCTCGATCGCAGACTCCGCGACGCCGCCCGCAACCGGGATGCGGGCATAGAAACCGTACGGCGGCAGCGTGTGCCCGCCCGCCTGCCAGTCGTCCGCGCCGCGGTTCACCCATACCTCGCCGCCGCCCGACCATCGGACATGCTGCCGATGCAGATTGCCTCCCGCGAATTCAAAATCGTCGACCTGCTTCATCGCCAGGCCCCGCATGATTCCATGCAGCAGCCAGTATTTCCGCACCACGTCACGGCCGAAAGGCATCGACACCATGGCCGGATGGCCGGTGAGGACCTCGGTCGAGATGTAGTCGTCCGAATACATGCCGTGGAGGCGCTCGTCGAGCCCGCCATCGTAGCGGCCCCCGTATCCGGCGCCATGGAGTACGAATAGGTCGTGCACGACGGCGTCGAGCCAGGGAATGCGCTCGGCGTCGGTGTGGCCGGCGGTGATGAAGAAGCCGCTCTTCGGCGGCTGCTCGATGCGCAGGTGGTTCGCTTGCGCGCCGTCAAGCCAGCCGATCAACTGGTCGTGTCCCGCCTCGGAGATCTGTGGCGCGTTGTCGCCGAGAAACTCCCGGATCCAGGCAAAGCTTTCGCCCCACTCCTTGCGCGTCACGGTGCGGTCGAAGAACTTGCCGTCGTGAGTCCAGAAATCCCACGGGCCCATCGACGACCAGACGTCGATGAAGTACGAGTTCGGATTGACGTGCTCCTTGAGGAGCCGCAGATTGCGCTCGATATACGGCCGCACGCAATCGGGCCGGAAGCGGTAGGACTGCGCCAGCAGATCCGAGCGGTACCAGGCCTTGCGCGGAGTGCCGTCGCGCTGAAAGACGATCTTTTCGAAGCTGAAATCGTCGGCGTCGGGATAAAAGTCGATGTAATTGTCGTGGGGCGCGAAGAGCACTCCGTTCGAGCGGCAGATGCGCGCCAGTTCGGCGAATTCCTCCGGCGTTCCGCCCTTCGGGTTGGGCGGATAGATGTCCGGCAAGCGGTAGTCGTAACCCCAGCGCTGCCAGTTGTGCCACACGACGGCCGCGTCCGTCATCCCATACCGAAAGGCGCGCTGCAGGGCCTTGGCGCCGCCGGCGTACCCGAGGTCGAAGGCCCACAGGTCGAAGACAAACCGGCCGGCCAGTTTCGACACGCCGCCCGCCGCGTGGAGTCCGGCAACTTTACGCCAGCCGATGGCGGCGTCCCACGCGCTCCGCGAAGGAATAAAGGTCACGGTCTGCGCGTGAGGAGTGTTCAGCGCGTAAACATTGCGCGCGGGATCGACTTCCAGACGATCCGGCGGGACATCAACCGCCTGGACAAGAGAGACGCCGTTGGCGAAGTCGAAGCCCACAAACGACGACGCCAGCCGATGGCCGTCGAAGCCCATCTGGAACGCCTGCGGATTCTCGATCACGTTCCCGACGCCGGCGTACACGCGCGGAGCCTTCTCGCTCCACGAGCCGGCGGCGATCTCCTCGATATGGACGCTCAGCCACGGCTTGGCCGGCGGCGCATTCTCGAGCCAGAAGCGTGCGCGGAGCACGTTGTCCGCGGTCCAAATCTCGCCGAGAAGATCGAACGAGCCGCCCCATCCTCGGAAGCTGTGCCGCACTCGGTAGCGGCCGCCGGTAGGCTCTTCTTTGACGCCGGTCAGTTCCTGCGCGGAGCGCCAGTCTTCGAGAGCATCGCCGAGTACGCGCGCACGGAAGCCGCGGAACAGTAATCGTTTCTCACCGCTGGCGAAACCGACGGCGGAGTCGAGGAGACCGCGCCGTCCGGGCCAGAGCCGGACTTCGTACTTCGTTCCGGACTGCTCGACGGCTCCGAGGAGCTTGGATTCCTGACCCACCGCCGGCGGAAACACGAGCTGCCCGAGCGGCGTTCCGGTGATCAGCGACGGCTCGGCAAAGCAGGCGCGTTCCGTCGCGGCGGGATTGCCCTGTGCCTCGAGTTGAAGGCGGATCGACTGGCCGGCGAATCCGGCAAAGTCAGCTTCCACGTCCTGCCATTCCTTCGCGGCGGCGGTTCGCTCGAAGACCACGCGTCCGTCGACGCCCGCCGCGCCGAACGCGGCCGCGCGCACGCGGAAGGTCGCGTCTCCGCCGATGCCGAATCGCAAGCGGATC
>JAEHDI010001196.1 GCA_016880505.1 Bryobacterales bacterium
GCGCCAACGTCATCTATCACAACGAGATTCACATCGGGATCGCGGTAGCGCTCGACAACGGGCTGATCGTGCCGGTGATCCGCAACGCCGACGAGAAGAACGTCCTGGGACTCCAGCGGGCGATCGTTGACCTGGCGACGCGGGCGCGCTCGCGCCAGTTGAAGCCCGACGAGGTCCACGGTGGCACGTTCTCGATCACAAATTTCGGCAGTTTCGGCAGCCTGTTCGGCACGCCGATCATCAACCAGCCGCAGGTGGCGATCCTCGGCGTAGGAGCGGTGGAGAAAACGCCCGTGGTGGTGGAGGACGACGCAATCGCCATCCGCCATATCTCCCTGATGGGACTGACGTTCGACCACAGGCTGATCGATGGGGCGCTGGCGGACCAGTTCATGCAGAAGATGAGGGCGGTGCTGGAGAACTGGTCGGAACAGGTGTTGTGAACCATGGATGGGAAACTTGCCGCAGATTTTCTCCGCTATTCGGCAGAGAAGCTGACACAGCTCAGTTCGAGGATCCAGGATTGCCTGGACAAGCTTACGTATGAGCAGGTGTGGGCGCGGGGCGCCGACAGCGAGAACGCCGTCGGCAATCTCGTGCTCCACCTATGCGGCAACGTCAGACAGTGGATCGGGCACGGCGTCGGGGGACAAGCGGATGTGCGTGTGCGCGACCGGGAGTTCGCCGCCCGGGGCGACGTACAGACGGCCGAGCTGGCCGAGCGGCTGGAAGGCACCGTTCGGACGGCTCTGGACGTCCTAGCGAAGGTGACGCCGGAGCGGCTCGCCGAGAAAGTCACGATTCAGGCGTACCACGTGACCGTGCTGGAGGCCATCTATCATGTTGTCGAGCACTTCTCCCAGCACACCGGCCAGATCATCTTCGCGACCAAACAATTGACCGGGCAGGATCCCGGCTACTACCGGCACTTGAAGGGGTCCGCGCCGCACGATGAAACGGTTCCTTGAGGGGGCGCGGAGGGGCGCTACCGCTTCGCGAAGTTTTGCATACAATGGTCGTCTTGTAATCAACCACCGCTTTGGAGAGGTGCAATGAGCTCTTCGGCAGTGAGCGTCCGCCTGGATCAGGCCACGCGATTTTATCAGGCCTCGATCGGCAAGAAAGTAGTGATGGCTGTCACCGGAGTCATCCTCTTCGGTTACGTGCTCGGGCATCTTCTGGGCAACCTCCAGATCTACCTTGGTCCGGAGCAGATCAACAGGTACGCGGAATTCCTCCACTCCAAGCCCGCGCTGCTTTGGGTCGTGCGCCTGCTGCTGCTGACGGCGGTAGTTCTGCACGTGACGGCGTCCATCCAGCTCTGGATCCTGAAGCAAAGGGCCAGGCCGGTAGGATACGCGAAGGAGGAGAACGTCCCGGCGGGTTACGCATCGCGCACCATGCTGTGGAGCGGGCCGATCATCGCCGCATTCGTGGTGTTCCACATTCTGCATTTGACGACCGGCTCGGTCAACCTTCCGTACCGCGAACTGGACGTCTACAACAACGTCGTGAACGGATTTCGGATTCCGGCGGTGTCCATCGCGTACATCGTGGCGATGGTCCTTCTTTGCATGCACCTGTATCACGGCGTGTGGAGCATGTTTCAGACAGTCGGGTTCAGCCATCCCCGGTACACGCCGCTGCTGAAGCGGCTGGCAGCCGGATTCGCCATATTCATCGCGGCGGGCAATATTTCGATCCCGGTGTCGGTGATGGCCGGCTTGATTCGATGACAGGAGCGCACTCA
>JAEHDI010001197.1 GCA_016880505.1 Bryobacterales bacterium
AGGGCTGCGGCCATTTCTATTGCTCGTACACCTCGAATGTACTCATCCTCGATCTCTATTCTCCGCCGGCAGCCCTTGCAGATCACTCCAACTCGATAAGCCACCACCACACTGTATATCAGCTCTTAGAACAACCGCTGAACAGTCGAGATGGCAGTTACGTAGACGACAAACACCCGACGCTGACATCTGACCGCACATTGCAAACAGCGATTTGGATGGCTCCCCAGAGACGCGGCTTTCGAGGCATGCCTCCGGAAGCTGGGCGGGCGCAGATCGCATCGGTGCTCACCGTGTTTTTCGGAAACGCCGCGCGTGATCCTCGAGACCGGTAGCTACATCGGCGAAGGATTCGATGATGCCGGGCTCGACACGAGGTTCCTCGCCATGCCCGACTGAGGTCCACAGCGGCCCGCGCGGGCCAGAAAGTTTCGGGCCGGCACTGAGAGGCCTGTAAAGCTCGCTGTCTCCGTCCTGAAGTGATCCGGAAGGGACTGCGCGACGATAGGCCCGCTCACCGAAACATCCGAACGCCGGGACGCATTTCCTTCTCTCGACCCTCCTCGAACTTTCTCCGGCCCCGTGCCGTTATGCTGAGTGCTCAAAACGTGCCATGGCATTGCACGTTGTGCACATAAACCATTATCATGGTCCTGACCGGCAGGTGGACGATGCCACGCCACATCCTAAGTGCCGACTTGCAAGGCCCGTCGAAAACGGCGGGGGCGCGGACGGCCCAGTTGACGACGGCTCTCCACGAGCGCGGCCAGACCACGTTCACGTTGGCCGACGTCCGGGACATTACCTGCCTGTCGGCCGCGTCCGCCCGCAGCCTCATCCGCCATGCGGTCAACAGGGGCATCGTATCGCGCCTGGAGTCGGGCCTGTTCGTGCTGGTCCCGCCGGAGTTCGGGCGGGCCCACGAGTTCTCCGGCAATCCCTACGTTGTGGCGCGAGAACTGGTAGCCGGCGCCGACTACTACATCTCCCACGCATCTGCTATGGAACTGCACCGGATGGTCACGCAGCCGCAGTTCGTGATCTTCACCAGCACGATGAAGCGATTCCGGAATAGAACCATCCACGGCACCGAGTTCCGATTTGTCCTCATCCGGCCCAAGGATATGTTCGGCCTCACTCCCCACTGGATCACAAAGCAGGATGCAGTGAAGGTGAGTGATCTCGAACGGACCGTGATCGACGGCCTCAGGCTGCCGGAGTATTGCGGCGGCATCACGGAGGTGGCTAAGGGCCTTTGGATACGGCGCGCCGACATCAAGACAAGCCGGCTCATCGAGTACGCGCTCCGCTTGCGGGTGGGTGCCGTCATAAGACGACTCGGTTACCTGCTCGAACTATACCGGCTCGCGCCGGCGGAGGAGTTGGATCGCCTCCGTTCGTCTCTCACCGCAACTTATGCGGTGCTCGACCCGCTGGTGCCGGCTGAGGGCCCCCACGTTTCGAGTTGGCGGCTGCGCATCAACATTGCTCCCGAAGAACTCGAAGCCGTCCGGAGGACCTGACCTGATTCCGCAACGCAACATCTCCCTTCTCGCAAACCGGCTTGCCAAGACGGGCGACCGACGAATACCGGAAAGTGTGCTGGAGCGGGATATTGCCTCGCCTGGTTCCTGAGTACCTTCGCGGAGACGGACCTGCACGGCAAACATGCATTCAAGGGCGGAACTGCGCTGAAGCGATGTTACTTCGGCGACTATCGGTTTTCCGAGGATCTCGACTTTACGCTGCTAGACGCGATGCCCCTCGAAGAGATCCTCCGGGGCCTGGAACGAGTGTATGTGAGTGTGCGGGAGGCGAGCGGTATCGAGTTCGGGTTCGATCGCGAGGACCGCCACGCGCACGAGAACAGTTACACGTTCTACTTGCGGTACGACGGACCTCTCCCTGCTGGAGGCACCGTCAAGGTAGACATCACGATTCGCGAGCAGCTTGTTTTTCCACTTGAGAACCGGCCTGTGCTGCGCGCCTACGATGAGTTCGCCGATCTGCCGGACGGTCGAGTCGTGCAGACGTATTCGCTGGCCGAGATCATGAGCGAAAAGGTCGTCGCTCTTGCCGACCGCGCCCGAAATGAACCGCGTGATCTCTACGATTTGTGGTACCTCATTTCCTGCGGGAACACCGATCTAGCGTCCCTGGCGGCGGCCGTTAGCTCGAAACTCGCTTTCCGGAACATGCCTGCCGGAGGCCTGCAGGAGGCGATTCTAAGAAAGGAGCCTCGGCTGAAGGCACTCTGGTCCGCTCGGCTCGCAAACCAGATGGCTGCGTTGCCGCCCTTCGATCAGGTCTTTCGCGAGTTGCGCCGGGCCCTACGGAAGGCGGAGCTTCCGTAGCCGCAGCATGCAGCGCGGCTCGGAGGCGCTGGTGTCAACCAAAACGCGCGCGGAAGCTTGATCCACAGGACGGCGACTCCCGGGAATCGTGCCAGCTAACCGTGCCGCTTTTGCTAATCTGTGGTGAGAATTGTGACGAAAACCGACTCGCTTTTACAGCAGTTCCGCGATCTTAACGTCTGGCGGCGCGGCGATGGGCGAGCACCACACAAACCGCTTCTGCTGCTGTACGCTCTCGGCACTACCGGGATGGGCGCGGAAGCAACTCGCCGCGTCGTGGCGTTCCAGGCGGAGAACCCGCAGAAAGCCGATCTCGAACTTTACGTCTCCTCGGTGGGTGCCGACACGCGTACCGTCAACTTCCCGCTAGCGGCCACTGAGTTCCTAACCAAGCAGCGCGTTCGCCTCGTCTATGTCAGGTCCTCTCCAGTGTTGAAGCTCTTGGGACATTTCGAAGATGAGGCTGCGGGCTTCGCCGCCGCGCCCGGCGCGATGCAGCGACCGGCCCAGGCTGACGGCCGCCCGCAGCGCCAGGAGCATCGCGCCCTGGTTGAGGGCTTGCTCGATCGCCTCGCGGAACGCCTGCTCGGCCTCGCTTGCGGCGCGCTGCGGGTCTTGCGCCATGTACAGTTCGCCTCTGAGCCGTAGCAACTCCGGCTCCCAAAAGCGCTCGCCCGTGCGCGCCGCTACCCCAAGACCGTCCTCCACACTCTTGAGCCCATCCGCAGTATTCCCGCTCATGAGGTATGCGTCCGCGGCGAGACCGGCCAGGTGCGGCAGAAACTGGTCCGATCCCGTGGCCCGGGCTTCAGCAATCGCGTTTGCGATCCGACTGAGGCCCTCTCCGTGATCTCCCTCCACCGCCGCGGCCCACCCTTCGAACGCCGACGACCACGCGAGCAGAAGCCGAAAATCCTGATCGCGCGCGATGGCCGACGCGGCTTCGGCATGGACCCGCACTCGATCCGGTTGGCGGCACGCCTGGGCGACAGCCGAAGCGAACACATGCGCGAGCGCCAGCGAAAACGGATGCTCCAACACCCGAGCCAGCGCGACCGCGTCGTCACTCGCGCGAACTGCGTCTTCAGTCCGGCCCAGCAGAGCCGAGGCCCGGGCCAGGAACACACGGGCGCACACCCCGGCATCATGGTTGCCATATGTCGTCGCCATGGTGGCGTGCCGATGTGGGTCGTAGAGCCGGATTCCCTCACCGGCGTGGAAGCATGCGGCGCCCAGATCCCCGCGCGAAAACGCGGTGGCCCAGGCGGCGTGGTGCGCCTGTAACAGCGGTCCGTCCTCGCCATGACAGCGCGCCAATCCCAGTAGGTCTTGTGCGAGTTCGTGGGCGGCGCTGAGCGTTCCTCGACCCCAATAGAAAAGCCAAAGCCCCCAGAGCGCTGGAAACAGCGCGGGGCTCTCGCCGAGTTCCTGACAGAGCACCCGCGCCCGCGAGTACGCTCTCTCGGCCTCTGGTGTGCCCCATCCGCGCGACGCCATGGCGACGGCTCCCAGGCCGATCCACAGCCTGATTTCACGCTCGGTCCGCTCGCGGCCGGGTGGTTCGCTCTCGATCAAGGCCAGCGCCTTCCGAAAATGCAATCTTGCTTCCGAACAAGCGCTGCGGCTCCGCGCGTTCTCGGCCGCCTGCTGCAAATACATCCCGGCCCGCCGGGTGTCGCCGCTCCGTTCGAAGTGCATGGCCAGTTCGGCCGCGATCTCGGACGCTCGCTCGCCGCAACCCGCCTCCTCCCTCTCGCCAACCTCGCGATGCAGGACCGCCCGGCGGCTCGAGGGAACTCGTTCGTATAGCACGTCGCGATATAGCGCATGGTCGAACTCGAACCTCGCCCCGGAACGCCGTACGAACCGGCGCTGCCGGGCGAGTCCCGTGAACGTCGCTTCGACGTCGTCCGCGGCGAGCCCGGCAGCGGCGGCGACGGTCGCGGTCGAAAACGTGCTGCCGGCTACGCTCGCAACTTCCAGCAGGGCGAATTCGGCCGGCGGAAGGCGCTCGAGTTGTGCTGCGATGATCCGCCGCACGTCGTCCGGCGTGCCCAGGTCGATCTCGTTCGGATCCCCGCTCAATTTCCAACGGCCGTCCTGCTCGAAGATCAGCCGGCGCGCAACAAGGTCGTCGAGCACGTTCAGAACAAAGAGTGGGTTGCCCCCGGTGTGCCGGTGAACCAGGAGCGCCAACCGGCGCAGATCCTGAGCGTGACCCGGAGCAGGTGGAAGCCGGAGAGCGATGAAGTCGGCGACTTCGCTCTCACACATGCCGCTCAAGGCGATCTCGCGGCAGCAGCGTTTGATGCGGAGGCCTTCGATAACCCTCGGAAGCGGGTGGCCGTCGCCTGCGTCCGCCTGCGGCCGAAATGTTCCGATCAGCAGTATACGCGTCGGCTCGGGCCTTTGCGCGAACGCCGCGATCCAGTCGAGTGTCGATGCGTCGCTCCAGTGCACGTCTTCGAGGCAAAGAGCCAGCGGGGTCTGCGTGCTTGCCGCTTCGAGCACGTCGGTGAGTTCCCGCAGCATGCGTTGCCGCGTCGTACCGGCCACGGTACGCCGCAGGTTCGCGTGACGTTCCGGATCCAGTAGCGCCGGCAACTGCGCCAACCACGCCGGGCCATATCTTTCCAATATCGGCACGAGATCGGCTCCGCCGGGCTGGCGGCACAATCGCATGATCGCCTCAAGCAGCGGCTGATACGGCTCCCCAATACCGTAGTGCTGCAGGCATTGCCCCCAGGTCGCTCTCGCCTTGCCTGCTGCCGTCACTCTTGCCAGTACGTGCTGCACCACCGTGGTTTTCCCAATGCCTGGTTCCCCGCTCATGAACAGCACTTGACGGGCGCCTCGTTCCCCCGCTGACCAAATCTTGAGGATGTCGCTGATGACGCGCTGCCTTCCGATGACTTGCAAGTCAGTCGCGATCGATAGCGGCTCGTCTTGCGCTAAAGCCGAAATCTCGGCAACAAACCGGTACCCCCGGCGATGAAGTGTCTCGATGAACCGGGGCCGCCGCGGGTCGTCACGGAGCACCTGCCGGAGTTCCTGAATACAGGAAGTCAGTGCGGAGTCGCTCACGGCCGTGTCCGCCCACACCGCCCGAAATAGCTGTTCCTTAGTGACTAACTGTCCGGCTCGCGAAGCGAGCTCCCAAAGTACACATAGTGACTTCGGAGTGATACGAAACTCCTCTTTGCCACGCTGCAGCCCTTGGGTACGATCCAACTGAAATGGACCGAAGCGAATCACAGAACCCTCGCCCCTTGAAATCTGCCATGGAAATCCCACGGAAATCCGACAGTTCCCCTGAGATTCGTATGCTGGGTGCATTATACCATCGGCCAGTACGCCATTAGGGAAGCTGGCGTAGATCAGGGGAGGGGAAACAAAATGACTTGGAGAAGCGCGTTCGTGACGACGCTCGCCGCGCTGCTGTTCGGCTCGGCCGCGGCGAATGCCGACGTTGTCCTGGACTGGAACAACATTATGGTCGCAACTGTGAGCGGTCAAAACCCGTTTTCGCAAGCGCGCTTCGCTGCGATCACGCAACTGGCAGTGTTCGAAGCGGTAAACGCAGTCACCGGCCACTACACGCCGTACCTCGGCACAATCAGCGCGCCGCCGGGCTCATCCGCGGAGGCGGCGGCAATCGCGGCTGCACACACGGTGTTGAAGAACTACTTTCCTGCAGCCGCGGCGAGCCTCGACGCGGCGCGAGCCAACTCGCTTGCCTCTATCCCGGACGGGCCGGCGAAGCTGAACGGCATCGCAGTGGGCGAGGCTGCAGCCGCAGCCATGATAGCCGCCCGGATGAATGACGGCGCGGCGCCGCCGCAGTTCTACATGCCGGTATCCTCGGATCCCGGCCAATGGCAACTTACGCCCAGTTGTCCCGCCGCGGGCGGGATTCTGTTGCAGTGGCGGAATGTGACTCCATTCGCGGTCCAGAGCTCGAGCCAATTCCGCTCTGATCCGCCGCCGTCCCTCACCAGCGTCCGGTATGCGAAAAGCTACAACGAGGTCAAGCTGGTGGGAGACGTCAACAGCGCCGCCCGCCCGGCGCATCTATCCGATGTGGCAACGTTCTATAACCTCGTCTCCGCGGTCGGCGCATGGAATCCGGTGGCGGGCCAACTGGCAGTCGAGCAGGGCAGTTCACTGTCGGAGAATGCCCGGACCCTGGCGCTCATAAACATGGCCATGAGCGACGCCCTGGTCACGGTGATGGAGACCAAGTATTATTACACGCGCTGGCGCCCGGAAACCGCAATCAGGGATGGCGGCCTCGACAACAATCCGCGCACCGACCCCGATCCCGCATACGAGCCGTTCATCATTACGCCGTGCTTTCCGAGCTACCCGTCGGCCCACGCGAGCGCGAGCTACTCAGCACGCGAGGTCCTGGCGCGGATCTTCGGGAACAGGCCGCATTCGATCGCGCTGTCGACTCCGGCAATGCCCGGCTTCGTGCTGCAGTACAACACGTTGAGCGAGATCACGGACGACATCGATAACGCGCGGGTGTACGGTGGAATACATTTCCGCTACGACCAGGAGGAAGGCGGCGCACAAGGCTTGGATGTTGGTCGATATGTTTACAAAGGAAAACTGAGCTGCTTGAGCGGGTGTGAGTGCGGCGAAGCAGCGCAGTAAAACGCCAGCACTTCCCGGACACAGATGTCCAAATTGGTGGCTCTGCGGCGCGGTGCCCCCGTAACGGGCCGGCCTGCGGGCTGCCAAGGCCCAAGGAACGGCCCTGGGGCGGCCCCGGCGCGTGTTCCGGCGGGACGAGGCCCGGCGGCTGCGGGCGGAGGGCTACAGTTGGCGCAAGATCGCGGGGATGCTCGAGGTGCCCATGTCCACGGTGATCGACGCCTGCCGTGCGAAAAAGCCTCCGGCAGCGTAGCGCGAGTTCTGGCGGATAGGTAACCCCTTACCCAACAACCAGTTGCAGTTCGTGAGACACATGGTTTCCGAACGCCGGGGTCGGCCTACCTCCGAGCGCCGGAGCCGCGAGTGGGGCAAGCCACAACCGGGTCCTCCGCCCGGAACGCCAACGCAGCTCGCAATTGGTCCGTTTTGCGCCAGCGATCGCTTTTTTGCACTGACACAATCAACGGCCAACAGTCACCGGAGCCTGCAACAGAACTCCGACCCACACCGGCTCCCACGCGTACAACACGAAGAGCAAGACAGCCCCGGCGAATAAGCGCAGACGGTCCAGTTCCGGCCGGGCGGCCAGGGCGCCGCTGAAGCCCGTATCCACGTACTCGGCGAAGACCTGCCAGCCGCGCCGGGCGACGTACTCCCGCAGGTCGTGGAGCTGCATGTGGCAGCTTTGGTCGGCGGTGCTGACCCGTGCGTAGATGGCGACGAGCATGTCTCCATGAGTGCTCTGATGGCGGCCGGAAGTCAACGCCACACAGCCTGAAAAGTGCCTCAAAAGGCTTGATTAACGTTGAAAAACCGTTGAAAAACGATCGATTGTTGCACAGCAGGTACGCTAAGTGTCACATTTTTCGGCACATCCGGGAGGCCCGAAAAGGCACCAGGACCGGGGGTGCCGCGCAGAATCAAACGTTCGGCACCCCAGCGCGGAGGTTACGACCACGGCGTGACGCACTGCGGCGGGTACCGCGGCGCCGGCTTGGGACTGAGTCCGAAATGTGCACTCACGGTGCCCTGATGATCGCTGCTTCAGCGGTTCGAGATTTGGCGACCATGGCCTCCCACGCTGGACCCCCTTGTCAACAAACGCGACCTGTCAACCAGAGAAAACAGAGAAGAGGGCGCAGAAACGGCCGTGGCTAGGCTCAGAGGAGGGGGTTCAGGCTGGCGTCCCAGGCCTCTCCGGTCCAACTGGAGAATGGTAGGAATCGCGAAGAATGCGCGGAATGTGTGGAATGGCGGCGGACCACCCGGAGGGTGCTGCTGTCAACAAATGGCGGGACCAAGTTCGTCAACGGCAGTTCTGGCTCCCCTTCGTGGACGCTTTTCGAACTTTTGCGGCGTGAAAGGCGACCCACTCGAACCAGTCCAAC
>JAEHDI010001198.1 GCA_016880505.1 Bryobacterales bacterium
AGAAGCCGAACTGGTCGTACATCTGCTTCTTCTTTGGATCGCCCAGGATGTCGTAAGCTTCCTGGATCTTTTTGAAACGCTCCTCGGCGGACTTGTCACCGGGGTTGAGATCGGGGTGAAATTTCCTAGCGAGGCGTCGATAGGCCTTGCGGATGTCATTGGGCTTGGCGCCGCGCGCCACGCCTAGCGTCTCGTAATAGTCCGGACTCGCCATGCAAACACGCGTTCCAGCCCTGGGCCCGTGCGATATCGGACAGCACGGGCCGCGGGCAACAGTTTATTTCTTCTTGTCGTCCACATCGACGAATTCAGCGTCAACGACGTTCTCTTTTCCTTTCGGCGGCTCCGCCGGCTGCTCCTGCGCGGGTCCCGCACTGCTTGCCTGCTCCGCCGTCGCCCGGTACATGGCCTCGGCGAGTTTGTGACTCGCCGTGGTCAGACGATCGGTGGCACTGTTGATCAGCTCGACCGTCCCCTCGCGGACGGCCCGCTTGGTTTCCTCAAGAGCCGACTCAATCTCTCGCGCGTCGGCATCGCTGATCTTGCTGCGATGCTCTTTGAGCAGCTTCTCGGTCTGGTAGACCATCGAGTCCGCGCGGTTCCGAGCTTCGACCTCGTCCTTGCGCTTGCGATCCTCCGCCGAGTGCGAGTCGGCGTCTCGAGCCATTTTGTCGACCTCGTCCTTACCGAGACCCGAGGAGGAGGTGATGGTAATTTTCTGCTCGTTCCCGGTGGCGCGGTCCTTGGCGGTCACATTCAGAATTCCATTGGCGTCGATGTCAAAGGTGACTTCGATCTGCGGGATTCCGCGCGGCGCGGGCGGGATGCCAACCAACTGGAAGACTCCGAGCAGGCGGTTGTCCGCAGCCATCGCGCGCTCCCCCTGGTGGACCTTGATCTCCACGGAGGTCTGGCTGTCGGCGGCCGTCGAGAAGGTCTCGCTCTTCCGGGTGGGGATGGTGGTGTTGCGGTCGATGAGCTTGGTGAAAACACCGCCCAGCGTCTCGATGCCGAGCGAAAGCGGGGTGACGTCGAGCAGCAGAACGTCTTTCACTTCGCCGCCGAGCACCCCTCCCTGGACCGCGGCGCCTACTGCCACCACTTCGTCCGGATTGACACCTTTATGCGGATCCTTTCCAAACAGCTCACGTACAATCTGCTGCACCTTGGGGGTACGGGTGGTTCCACCTACCAGGACGACTTCATCGATCTGGGCCGGGGTCATGCCGGCGTCGGCGAGCGCCTGCTTGCAGGGGCCGACACTCCGGTTCAGAAGGTCCTCGACCATCTGCTCGAAGCGAGCCCTGGTGAGTTTCATCACCAGGTGCTTGGGTCCGGTCGCATCGGCGGTGATGAAGGGAAGGTTCAGTTCGGTCTCGAGCAGCGTCGAAAGCTCGATCTTTGCCTTTTCGGCGGCCTCCTTGAGCCGCTGAAGCGCCATCTGGTCCTTCGACAGATCGATCCCGTTCTCGCGCTTGAACTCACCGACAATCCACTCGATGATCCGCTGGTCGATATTGTCGCCTCCGAGGTGGGTGTCGCCGTTGGTGGACTTCACCTCGACGACGCCGTCGCCGACCTCGAGGATCGAGATATCGAACGTGCCGCCGCCGAAATCGTAGACGGCGATCGTCTCGTCCTTCTTCTTGTCGAGACCGTAGGCCAGCGCGGCCGCCGTGGGCTCGTTGATGATGCGCATCACTTCGAGGCCGGCGATCTTGCCGGCGTCCTTGGTCGCCTGGCGTTGGGAGTCGTTGAAATACGCGGGAACGGTGATGACGGCCTTGGTGACTTTCTCCCCCAGATACGCTTCGGCCGCTTCCTTGAGCTTCGTCAGGATCATGGCCGAAATCTCGGGCGGCGAATATCTGCGGCCCTGGATCTCGATCCGGGCATCGCTGTTTTCACCGGCAACCACCTTGTAGGGCACCATCGTCATCTCTTCGGTGACTTCGCTAACGCGGCGCCCCATGAACCGCTTGATCGAATAAACGGTGTTCTCCGGGTTGGTGACCGCCTGGCGCTTCGCCACCTGGCCGACGAGACGCTCGCCGCTCTTGGCAAAACCGACCACGGAAGGCGTCGTCCGCCCCCCCTCTTGGTTGGGAATGACCACCGGCTGCCCGCCCTCCATGACCGCCACGACGGAGTTCGTGGTACCCAGATCGATTCCGATGATCTTACTCATATTTCTTAAATCCTCCAGCGAAACACGCTAAACTTTGAACAGTATGAAGCATTTCGGCATGCCACCCAAATCGAACCCGGCATGCGTTAGCACACTTCCATTATCAAACCTTAGTGCGTTATTGTCAAGGCGTCTATCATCTTTCTTTGTATTGTGGCTTATGCCCGTCCTGCTTCTCGGTCAGTCTTCGGCAGGCGGGGTCACGGTTGCAGGCGCCGCAGATCTGGCACCGCTGGAAAAAGGCCTTATAGCCGCTTTGGAGCGTACCACGGGAATTCGGGTGACGTTTACTCTCGGATCGAGCGGGATGCTCGCCCGACAGATTGAACACGGTGCGCCATACGACGTCTATCTCTCAGCGAATCAAAAGTTTGTGGACGATCTTGTCCGCTCGGGACACATCCGGCAGGACTCGGTTCGGATCTATGCCCATGGCCGGCTGGGACTCTGGTCCCGCAGCGGCTCCGTTCGGACGCTTCAGGACCTCACCAAACCGGAAGTGCTTCATTTGGCGATCGCTAACCCGACTCACGCCCCGTATGGAATGGCTGCCCTGAACTTGTTGAAGGAACGTGGGTTATTTGAGGCCATTCGTGGGAAGCTCGTTTACGGCGAGAATGTCCGCCAAGCCTTCGAGTATGCCGCCAGTGGGAACGCTGACGCTACGATCACGTCCTGGACGTTGCTGCATGACAAGGAGGGCATCCTGCTTCCGGAGAGCTGGCACCAGCCGATCCGGCAGGCGGGCGGAATTGTAGCCGCCACACCGCAGCCGGATGCCGCGAAACGCTTCCTCGATTTCCTGGGTTCGGAGGAAGGCCGGCGGTTGCTCGAGCAAGGCGGTCTGTTCCCGCCTACGCCTTCGGATGCGAGCGATCGTAAACCGCCATTAACTCGGTGAGCGACACCTGCGTGTACTTCTGCGTGGTGGAAAGCCGGGCGTGTCCGAGCAGTTCCTGAATCGCCCGGAGGTCGGCTCCGTCGCTGAGCAGGTGCGTGGCATACGCATGCCGGAACGTATGAGGGTGAATTGACGAATCGCCGGCGACGAGGGTCGCGTAGAACTTGACGATGGCCCGGACAGCGCGGTCCGTCAAGCGGCCGCCTCGCCGGTTCACGAAGACGGCGCGTTCGCCGGGCGGCGCGACTCTCTCCGCGAGGTAGCGCTCGACGGCGGCCGCTGCCTTAGACGGGATCGGGACCTGCCGTTCCTTCCGTCCCTTGCCCCGGACTCGTACCCACTGCTCGCCGAAGTCAATGTCGTCAAGGCTCATGCTGGCCAATTCGGACACCCGGACGCCGCAGCCGTACAGCATTTCCAGGATCGCCAGGTCGCGTGCCAGGCTGGAGCGTTCGGTTTGGCCGCCAGCCCCATCGAGGATGCGGTTTGTCTGCTCGGCGGAGGGAACTCGCGGCAGGGTCTTAGGAGTTTTCGGTGTGCCGAGCAGACGAGCGGTGTTCATCCCGATCAACCCCTCGCGGTGAAGGAAATGGAAGAACGATCGCACGGCGGCGAGTTTCCGCCGGAGAGTGACGGGGCTGAGCTTTCGGGCGTACAAGTCAGCCATCCATTCCCGCAGCAGCAACAGATCCAGGCCGGCGAGCGCCGGAGGCTCCGCACCCTGAGGCGAGAAGTATTCGAGGAACTGTTTCAGATCGGCCCCATAGGCGCGGAGCGTGTGCTCGGAAACGTTCTCCCGGCGGCGGGAATCGAGGAAGCGCTGGATCTGTTGGGCGAGCTCAGACATGGACTCCCAGGTGCTCCTCGAGTGCCTCAAGCGCTCGCCGGCATACCTCGACGCGGCGGGCCCGCTTGTCGTGACGCAGCTTCCGCTTCGTCGCGTCGTCGAGCGGCGGCAGCAGGTCGAAGGTGATGTTCGCCGGCTGGTAATTGATCGGATCCGCCCCGGAGACGTAGGCGCAGAGCGATCCAAGGGCGGTCTGGCGGGGCAGCGGGCGCGGCTCGTCGCCGAGCGCGAGGGAGGCGGCGTTGCGACCGGCGACCAGACCAGTAGCAATCGACTCGACGTAACCCTCCACGCCGGAAACCTGCCCGGCAAAGAAGATCCCGGGGTGAGCTTTCAGCCGCAACAGGGCATCGAGGAGCGCGGGTCCGTTGATGTACGTGTTCCGGTGAATCTGGCCGTAGCGCAGGAACTCCGCGCGTTCGAGGCCGGGGATCATCCGAAAGATGCGCGC
>JAEHDI010001199.1 GCA_016880505.1 Bryobacterales bacterium
AGACAGTTCCACGGCAGGGATCAGAATGGTCGTGATGAACACCAGTGCGGCCACGCCTTCCATATCACTCTTCCAGATGGTCTCGACCGCCCCATAGAGACTCGTCGCGCTTCTAATTCCCGCCGCCTCCAAGCCGACGATCGGAAACACATTGGCAATAATGAACAGGAACGCCGCTCCGAGCGTAAAGGCGAGTCCGCGGTCGATACTGTCAGGGATGTCACGAAAAAGCACCGCGCCGCAGCGCGGGCAACAGGCGACGCCACCCGGCGGGAGGATCGGCTCCTGTTGCAAGAGATCGCATTCATGACAGGCTGTAAGCGTGTGCGGCGTCATATGTTTGGTCTCTCTAGTCTGTCTGGTCTATCTCGTTTATTTGGTCTACCTTGTTTGTTTGGTTGAACAAAACAAACCAGAACCAAAAAGCTGTATAGATTAAACGAGCCAGATCTACCCAATCAACCGAATCAGCCCTGCGATTCAAATTCGCTGCGTGCAATGCCGCTTTGACGGATGATGGACTGGAGGGTGCCCAGTCGGATTTCGTAGTGATCAGGGACAGGGACTGTCACGGTTCCAGTAACGGTTCGGCACTGCATGACGATATGACTGCCGAGACGCCGTACTTCTGCAAACCCATGCTGCGCTAAAATCTGGCAGACCTCACGTCCTGAAAGGACCAGAAGTTTAGCCATGCGTTGCTTCGAAGCGCGTCACAAAGACTTCAGTATGCAGCCGTCGCTGTAATTCTCCAGGGTCCGCGCATTCCAGGAATAATTCGACGGCTTCTTTCAGATTAGCCATCGTTTCCTCCACTGTGGCCCCCTGGCTGGCCACGTCCAATTCCGGACAGAGAGCGACATACCCGTCGCCTTCTTTCTCCACAACCGCCGTATAGCTATTGGCCGCCATGAGTCGGTCTCCTTCAACTCGTCTGTGCCGCGGAGAATTATAGCTTAGCTAGCCTCGGAAACATAGTAAGACAAGTAAAGAAGGTGACAGCCGATACCTGACTCAAGTCGCGCATGTCTCGTTGATCCCACTATTACCGATCAACTGACTTCACCCTCTGTGATTCGACCGGCTTGGCCGATTCCCCACGCATTCCCTCGTTCGTCTGCCCGGACCCGGCTGGGCCGGGAGACCACCCTCCTCCGAGAGCCTTATAGAGTTGAACGACCGAGACCAACTGGTTGCGGCGCGTCCGCGCCAGGGACAGTTCCGCATCAAACAGGGCGCGCTGGGCGGTCAGCACGTCAAGATAGCTGGCTCGGCCACCCTGGTAGCGCAGGTCGGCCAGCCGCAACGCGGACTGTAACGCCTCCACCTGCTGCTCCAGCGCCTCGCGCTGCTCACGGGTTTTCTGCACGGAGATCAGCGAGTCTTCGACCTCCTGAAACGCCTGTAAGATCGTCTTGAGATATTGTGCGATGGCCTGGTTACCCTGCGCCTCGGCGGCCTTCACCTGATACCCGAGTGCACTTGCGTTGAAGATCGGTCCGGTCAGCGAAGCCTGACCCTTGAAGGTTGCATAGGGCTTGGAGGAGTTCGAATCCACGGTGAGACTGTTTCCGGCCATATCGCCGGTGATTGACAGTTGAGGAAACCGAGCCGCCTGCGCCACGCCGATGTTGGCCGACGCGGCAGCCAGGTCCTGCTCGGCTTTCATGATGTCAGGCCGCCGCTGGAGCAGATCGGATGGCAGGCCTGGCGGCACGTCCGGGGGCATGGGCTGCTCGATGAGCAGACGTCCCCGTGGAACTGCCGAGGGCTTGCGCCCCAGCAGCACACTGATCTGGTTCTCCCGTTGGACGACCTGCCTTTCCAGATCGGCCAGCTGAGCTGCGGCGCCGGCCCGCTCCGCCACAAACCGGTCGAGATCAAGCTTGGGAATGTCGCCCTGCTGATAGCGAAGCTTCGAAATCCTGACCGACTCATCCCAGGCCTTCAGCGTCCGCTTGGCGATATCTATCTGCAGGTCCAGGGCGCGGAGGTCGAAGTAGCTCTCCGCGACACCACTGACCAGGCTCAGGATCACGACCCGCTGATTTTCCTGTTTCGACAGCAATTGCGCGCGGGCCGCCTCGATCGAGCGGCGGATGCGCCCCCATATATCCAGTTCCCACTTGAGGCCGACGCCGATGTTTTCCTTGTGGATCGACAACCCGTTCTTCTCACTGGTTGGAACCGCGCCGCCGCCGACCGGGAAATTCGAGGTGTTCGTGTTTCGAAAACCAAAGGCGGAGCCTTCGTAGGAGAACGAGGGAACGAGGTCAAACTTGGCAATCGTGAGCTGGGCTTGAAATTGATCAATGTTGGCAGTGGCGATCTGAAGGTCCAGATTCTCCATCAGGGCGGTACGGATCAACTGCTGTAATGTCTCGTCCTTGAGCAATTCCCACCAGGGCAGGTTTGCCATGGATTCCGAGGTGGAGGGCGATACCCGCCAGGACTCTGCTTGCGGCGTCTCCGGCCTTTTGTAATCCGGGCCCATCATGCAGCCCTGTAGCAAAAACGACACACCTGAGATCACTACCATTATATATAGAGAGAGGCGAGCAACAGACCCCGCCGCACGAAACGCGAGACTCGCGGGAATCGCGTGACGCGCAAGATACCCTCCCACCTTCCGTGTTTCTTGCCGGTCGCGCCTGTCTCGCTCCGAGTGCATCTTAGTGCCCTCCTCCGTAGCTCCCGCCCTCAGGTATAGGGATTGGCGACAGCGCCGGCCGCGGGGCCGGATGGGGGAGTTCCCCGTCGCCGGTCTTTTCGGGGGTTCCTGGCGCAGGCCCGCCCGCTTTTGGCTTCTCGTGTTTCCCGCCGCGATGTACCAATGTCTCCACCACATAGTAGGAGACCGGAACCAGAAAGATGCCGATCACGCTTGCCGCCGTCATCCCGCCGAACACCGC
>JAEHDI010000158.1 GCA_016880505.1 Bryobacterales bacterium
CTTTTCCGAGCTTCCGGTGCACACAAATCGTTTCATTTTCTTCAGTTGCGCAAGAAAAACTCATCAGGTGATCTACTTGCATAGCAATTTTGGTGATAGACTGGGGTCTTCCGGTCGCGGCCGAAGCCGGCCGCCGCCGGAGCACAGGGTAGTATTATGTGGCGCGGGACCAAAGCCTGCTTCGTTGTCACGCTTGTCTGCGTGGCCTTGGCGGGTGTGTGTCTGGCGCAATTCCCACTCACGCGCACCACCAGCCCCGGGGCTGCCAAAGTTGTCTCAGTCACTGGACAGGTTTCGGCGCTTCGGGATTCCCAACCGTGGGCGCTGGGCGTCGGTGACACCGTGCAGTTGCAGCAGGTCATCATGACCGGAGCTGACGGCTACGCTGTGTTCCAGGTTTCCGACGGCAGTACTTTCGAGGTCTATCCGAACTCCGAGATCGTCTTCCGGCGTACCCCGGGCAACTGGAAAGACCTGGTGGACATCCTCATCGGCCGCGTCAAGTTCACGATCCAGAAGTTTGGTGGTCAGCCGAACCACAACCGCGTGATTACCCCCACGGCCGTGATCTCAGTGCGAGGCACGGTATTCGAAGTCGAGGTAGAGGACGATGAGGCGACCACCCTGGTCCAGGTTGACGAGGGGCAGGTAGAGGTCCAGCACGCCAAGCACCCCGGCAAGCCGAAGATATTGAATGCCGGCGAGTGGCTGCGGGTGTACAAGGACCAACCGATCGCAAAGTCACCGGTGGACAAGGGCTCGGTGTTCAACGCCGCCGTCCGCGCACTCTCCGACGCACTCTACACCGCGGTTTATCGAAATCGCATTCCAACTCCGACAGGTTCGCCGATTCCCGGTGGCGGGGGTGGCATCCCCCTGCCCGGCGATACCGGGACCACGCCTCCGCCTCCGCCCCCGTTGCCGGGTGACGGTGGCGGTACGACGCCTCCTCCGCCCCCGCCTCCTCCGCCCCCAGGCGCATAAGCCGTGCGACACTAACCTGTAGGAAAGGAGAAAAACGGCGAATGACCCGTTGGCTCGGGCTTTGGTGTCTTTTTGGGTCTCTTGGAGGGGTGTCCGCCTGGGCTCAGGCACCTGAGCTTCCACCGGAGTGGGAGGTGAGCCGCGACATGGCCGCTCTTGCCGAGCAGGTCCGCCGTTTTAAGCCCATCCTCGACGAGGTGAAACCCCAGGATTGGGTGTCCCAGGGAGCGCCGGAAGCCTACCAGACTCAGTGGAAGTCGGTCACAAGCGAGATCGAATATCTGACCCGTTCCACGAAGGAATTGTCCAGCCAGCCCGAGCGGCTCACAGTGGCGCTCGAAACGCTCTTCCGGATGCAATCTCTCGACTCGATCCTCTCCTCTTTGGACGACGGTATCCGGAGATACCAGAACCCGGCGCTCGCCGATCTGCTTCGCGGCGAAACGAATCAGACCGCCGCGCATCGCGAGAAACTGCGTCACTATGTGGTCGCGCTGGCCGCAACCAAGGAGCTCGAGTACAAGATCATGCACGAGGAGGCTCAGCGCTGCCGCGGGATGTTGTCCCGGCAGCCTGCTCCAAAGCCAGACCCAAGCAAGCCGGCGGAGAAGAAATGAACGAGGCAGTCACTTTCTCATGCAGCATCTGTGGCGAGGCGTCCACACAGATCTGTGTCTGGTGCACCAAGGACGCCTGCGCGAACCATCTTTGCGAGAAATGCCACCGCTGTAGCGACTGCTGCTCCTGCGAGGAACCGCTGGCGATCTCCGATCATGTCCCGGAGCAGGACGGCGACAACGCCTGATTCAGGTTGCCGAAAAAGTCGCGGGCACCTCGGAGACCTACCCCACGAGTGGTGCAAGCCGGCCCCGATCGATTCAGCCTAGCCTGTAGGGGGCGCGGTATTTGTACTGCAAGTACCGGTTTGCCGCTTCGTTGTTGGTGAAACGCTCCGCGCGCGCATCCCACTCCAGGTAGCTCTTCGTTTTGTGTGCGATGTTGGCGATCAGCGTTGCCGAGGTCGAAAGGTGTCCCGTCACGATGTCGCAGTTGCATTTCCGGCGGCTCTTGACGCAGTCAAGGAAATTGCGCGCGTGGAACGCCGTATCCTGGCTTCCCTTGGCGCTCTTCGGCGATATGACGGGCTTCTTCGAGGGGGCGTACGACCGCTCGCTCACCCGGTCGAGCGGCGTGCGGGCAAAGCGGGCGATGTCCGTAACGTTCTCGGGCACAACTTCCCAGTGGCTAAAATGCACGTACAGCGTTCCCTTGGTACCGCGAAACTCCATCTCGGAATTCTGGGCGTTGCCGGGCGCGGCGTTGGCATTGTACTGGGAGAACACGACGAGCGTCGGACCGTCGAATTCCCAGAGGACTTCCAGTGTGTCGGGGATCTCACGGTTGTCCTTCACCACGTACTTGCTGCCCATGGCGGTAACGGCGCGGGGAGCGTCCTTGCCCAGACACCAGCGGATCATGTCCATGTAGTGGACGCCGAAGTTGGTGAGCTGTCCGCCGGAGTAATGATAAAACCAGCGAAAGTTGTAGTACGTGCGGTTTTTGTTGTAGGGAATCTTGGGCGCCGGCCCCAGCCATTTGTCCCACTCTTCTTCGCTCGGAGGAGGGCCGTCCGGCGAATTGCCGATGCCAAGTGGCCACTCGTTCATGATGTGGTAGGACTTCGCCACGGTCACTTCGCCGATGCCGCCCGCCCGGATGAAATCGGCTGCCTCCTTGAGAAACGCGGACGAGCGCCGGTGGATGCCCACCTGGACCACGAGTTTTGTCCGTTCGGCCACTTCGACCATCCGCCGGCCCTCGTGCACGGTCAGGGAGAGAGGCTTCTCGACGTACACGTCCTTGCCGGCGTTGCAGGCGTCGATGAACATGATGGCGTGCCAGTGGTCTGGCGTACAGATGGCCACCGCGTCGACGTCTTTGTCCTCGAGCAATTTCCGGTAGTCGCCATACTTCTTCGGATTGGCGCGGGATTTCTTCACCGCGAAATCCATATAGTCCTGCCGGAGATCGCAAACCGCCGCGGTGACATTGTCGCCGAGCTCGAGGAAGGCGTCATGCACCTGGTCTCCGCGGTTGCCGAGGCCGATGTAGCCCACCCGTACGCGGTCGTTCGCACCCAGGATCCGTGCATAGTTCAACGCGGTGGCAGCGCCGGCCGCGCGCGTGAAGTCTCTGCGTGTCAAGTCATCCATGAAGATTCTCGTTTCAGTCCACTCTTGTCGGAATCTTTAATATCCTACTCTTGATGGTGCGCAAGCTGATGCTCTTCGTTCCTCTGATGGCGATCGCGGCGACAACGCCGAGAATTGCGGTGCACGGCCACCGCGGCGCGCGCGCCGTGCTGCCGGAGAACACAATGCCGGCATTCGAACACGCGATCGAAGCGGGCGCTGATTTCCTCGAGCTCGACCTGGCAGTCACCAAGGACGACGTACTGGTGGTCTCTCATGATCCGGTCCTCAATCCCGCGATCTGCCGTAGTCCGGGCGGCGCCACTGTGATCCGGGAGTTGACTCTCGCCGAGCTCCGTCGATGGGATTGCGGCTCGATACGCAACGCCGAGTTTCCGAAACAACGGCCGGTGCCGGGGACGCGGATTCCAACTCTGGACGAGGTGTTGAGTCTTGCGCCGCGCGGCAGCTTTCAGTTCAACATTGAGACCAAGATCTCGCCCGACAAGCCACAGTACACGCCGTCTCCCGAACGGTTCGCTGAACTGCTGCTGGCCGGGATTCGCAAGCGCCGTCTCGAAGATCGAGTGATGGTACAGTCATTCGACTACCGGACTTTGCAGGCTATGAAACGGTTGGCGCCGGGAATCAGACTTTCGGCGCTATTCGGAGAGGATGCCCGCGACTTCGCGGCGATCGCCCGGAATGCCGGGACGGACATGGTCTCTCCACACCAGCGCCTGGTCACTCCGGAAAAAGTGGCCGCCGCACACGCAGGCGGGCTGACGGTGCACGCGTGGACGGCGAACAAACCTGAGGAATGGGACCGGCTGATCTCTGCCGGCGTCGACGGCATCATCACGGACGACCCGGCAGAACTGGTGCGTCACCTTCGCCAACGGGGCCTGCGTTAAGCTCATCGCCGCCGGTGGCCCACTGCCAGAGCTTTTTCGAGCACCGCTTCCCGCTCCCCATCGCTCCATGCGCGTTGGATCTCCTCCTCCGCCACACCCGCGATGCGCCCCGCGAGGATGAACGCTGGTAGCGCGTGTCCCAGGCTCTTCCAGCGAGCCATTTCGATCACCGAATCCATCGCGCTCGTTCTGATCTGATCGAGAACCCCAGCGTCGCGGCTCTCCGTCAGCGTGACCAGGGCGAAGGCAGCCTTGTTGCGGTCAGTCCATATGATCGAGTTGAGCATCTCAATGAACCAGGTGGGGGAAACCCGAATCCCCAGTTCGGGATCTTGGAGCGCCGGGACCGCGATCGCCGCCAGCGCCCGCATGGCGTTATTGCGGACCGCATCGGCGGGGTCCTGCATCGCATATTGCAGGTCGTCCACAACAAGCCGCTTGTTCTCGGCGTAGCCGATCACATAGGCCGCGACCGAGCGATGCTCATCGTCGCCGGACTCGCGAAGGACATCCCGCAGAAGCTTCAGATTACTCTTGGCGAACTCTTCAAACTTCAGTTGGAGCGCACGGCACTCCGGATCAGCTAGCAGGGAGTGTCCACGCGTGAGGTCGTCGCGGGCGTCGCCGCTGCGCACAGCCCGTTCCAGTGCCGCCAGGAATTGCCGGTATGTCTCGACGACCTGATCCGGCAGCCGCACTTCCGAATTCGGCGGAGTGCGGAAGTTAAAGTGTGGAGCGCCTTTCTCCTCGATCCCGACGAAAAGGATCGCCTTGCCGTCCGCGCAGCACACTGATTCGAGGCGCGCGCGCACCACGCCGGAAACCTGTTCCAGGCGCTCCTCGACTACCGATTTCGAGGGAGGGAGGGGATCCCCTTCGCGAGCGCCCAGCACCTTCAGGAGCCTCTCTTCGGACACTTTACGAACGCCATAGAAGTCGATAATGCCGATGCGCGGGACTTGCGCAAGGCTGAGCATTTGCGCCAGCAAGAGCGGCAGTGCGAGTTTCACACAGACCAGACGCGCGCGGTCAGGCGCCGGCTACGCCTGTTTTTGGGCGAATTCGCCGATGACCGGGAGAACGACCTTGGTTTTCCCCTCGTAAGTCTTCCAGATCAGGTAGATCCAGAGGATCACAACCGCCAGACTGAGGAGCGGCAGAAGAACAGCCTGGATGAAGAACGGCAGAATAGCGCTGAGCGCGATCCACAGGACAATCCAGGCGCAGTTCAGGATGATCGACTGGAACGCGTGGAAGCGAACCGTCTTGTTCTGGTTGTAGGGCGCAAGGACCAGAAAGAGAATCCCCGTGATCAACCCGAGCACATAACAAAGTGCGCCCGCCACATTGTCCGAAAGACCAGTCCCGGCCGCCTGAGGCGCCGCTCCACTCCCCGTGCCGCCACTTTCGCCGACCGAAGCGCCGCATTGCGGGCAGAACTTCCCCTCAACCGCCGAACCGCATTGAGCACAGAAAGCCATGGATCCTCCCGGCGACTACTTTACTGCAGTCTCAGCCTCTTGGCAATCGATGAGATCTTCAGACTAAAACATCGGAAAGGAAATGTTTTGAGATTATAAGACCTGAAACGGTAAAATAGACATAGCCCGCGCGTTGCTGCAAAGCGAGCCCGTTTCCTGAACGGGAGATGGCCGCTTGGGCGTTGCCCGGGTCGATCGAGCAGTTGTTTGCTACTTCCCGCCCGGAAATGCCGTCTGTTGAGGCACACGGCGCAGGAGGTGGGTGATAGCGCAGAGAGCCGTTTGTCCGGTCAGGAGACAGCGCTTTTCTTGTGCCTTATTCGAACGGTGGCAGGAACATACTTGAATCCTGCTAACACATTGATTCTATGGATGATGCTGTCTGACTCAGTTGTGCCCCATCGAAGCGGTGGTGCCTACGGCGATGAGGCTCTTTTTCTGGCCTCAAAAGTGCAGAATCATGCAGTAATCCCCAAGGACTGATTCAAGATGAACAGACCCAAAGTGACCATTGACGGTAATGAAGCTACGGCTTATACCGCCCACCAGATCAACGAAGTGATTGCCATTTATCCCATCACCCCATCCTCGAACATGGGGGAGTGGGCGGATGAGTGGTCAGCAAAAGGCAAGACGAACATCTGGGGCGTTGTCCCGACCGTTGTCGAGATGCAGAGCGAAGGCGGAGCGTCAGGTGCGCTCCACGGCGCCCTCCAGGGGGGATCGCTGGCGACTACATTTACCGCCTCGCAGGGCCTGCTGCTGATGATCCCGAACATGTACAAGATCGCAGGCGAGCTCACTGCGGCGACCATCCACGTTTCGGCCCGCACTCTCGCCACGCATGCGCTCTCGATTTTCGGCGACCACAGCGATGTGATGGCCTGCCGCGCCACTGGTTGGGCGATGCTCTGCTCCAACTCGGTGCAGGAGGCGATGGACTTCGCGCTGATCGCACAGGCCGCCAGCCTCGAATCGCGCGTGCCCTTCTTGCACTATTTCGACGGCTTCCGCACGTCCCACGAAGTGGCCAAGGTCGAACAACTCCAGGTGGAAGACCTGAAGGCCATGATGGACGACGAGTTAATCCGGGCGCACCGGGCGAGGGCGCTCTCGCCCGACCACCCGGTTCTTCGCGGCTCGGCCCAGAATCCCGACGTCTTCTTCCAGGCCCGCGAGACGGTCAACCCGTACTACATCGCCTGCCCGACGATTGTAGAGAACGTCATGGCGAAGTTCGCCAAGGCCGTTGGCCGCCAGTACCGGCTGTTCGACTACGTCGGCGCTCCCGACGCCGAACGGGTCCTGGTAGTGATGGGCTCCGGGGCGGAGGTAGCGCATGAGACTGTCGAGTACCTCACTGCCCTCGGCGAAAAGGTCGGTGTGCTGAAGGTGCGTCTCTTCCGGCCCTTCTCGATCGAACACTTCATCGCGGCGCTGCCGAAGACCCTGAAGAATATCGCCGTGCTGGACCGCACGAAGGAACCGGGCGCTGTCGGCGAGCCGCTCTACATGGATGTGGTAACTGCGATCAGCGAAGCGTTCGCGCGCGGCCAGGCGCCGCTTGCATCCTTCCCGCGGATCATCGGCGGACGGTACGGCCTGTCTTCGAAGGAGTTCACGCCGGCGATGGTGAAGGCCGTCTTCGACGAGGCCGGCAAGGAGAACCCGAAGAACCATTTCACGGTTGGAATCAACGACGACGTCACACATACCAGCCTGCAGCTCGACCCCGAATTCTCGACCGAAGATCCGTTGACCGTCCGCGCATTGTTCTATGGACTCGGCTCCGACGGCACGGTGGGCGCGAACAAGAATTCGATCAAGATCATCGGTGAAGACACCGACAATTACGCGCAGGGCTACTTCGTGTACGACTCGAAGAAGGCTGGTGCGATC
>JAEHDI010001200.1 GCA_016880505.1 Bryobacterales bacterium
CCGATCGCCTCGTCTCCCGAGACCGCGTACACGAGAGCCGACGAGATCATCTGCTCGTGATCGCCGCCCTCGCGTTCCAGAGCCACCCCAAGCACGCGCTGGTACGTTTCGGGTTTGCGTTTGGCCAGGTCGCGCAGCTCGTTTGTCGACCCGAACAGACGCGGATGTTCTCTGGGAACCGCATGGCGGCTTTCGGCGCAAGCCGGCAGCGCCATCCAGACGAAGCAGACGGCGAGCACTCCCGCGGCCGCGAAGCGCATGCTGTTGTGGCTTCCGTGTGTCATCGTCGCAGGTCAATTGAAGACGAGGGTCACATCGACGGTGTGCGTGGTTTCGTTGATGTCCGGAAGCGCTTTTGTCTTCTTGAGGTTGTCGAAGACGTTGTCTTCCACGATGCGGGCGAGGAAGTAATCAGGGTACTCGATGTTGTAGGGAGCGCCGGGCTTGAGCGCCCAGAGCTGCCGGATGGCGGCTTCGCCGTGGATGTCAAGTCCCTTGATCGTCAGCTTTCCGAAGGTGAACCGCTGGCCCTGCTCGACGTGGATGATCACGTCAACCGTTTTCGCGTCGTCGTGAATGGTCCAGTCCGTCCGGAGTTCCGGACTCATGTAGCCGTTCCGTCCGAGGAACTTCCGGATGCGGTCCAATCCGGCCTTGACTTCAGTGAAGTTCGCGATCTCGCCCGACTTCAAGCCGACGGCCTTCCGCAGGTCCTTCTCCGGCAGACCAGCAGCGGCGAAACCGACCTCTCCGAGTTTGTAGCTTTCTCCCTCGACCACTTCGACGGTAACCGCGAGGCCGTTCACCTGCCGCGCTTTCGCCGTGCGGACGCTCGGAAAGGCCACCCGGATGCGGCCGCGTTCCTCGTACATGGGCCGGATGGTGGTATCGAGGATTTGCCTGAAGCGGGACTCGCTGAACGGCGCACCCACCGCGACGCCGGCGATCGCGTTCTGAAGCGCCGTCAGGGGCAACACCGTGTTCCCTGTAAACGTGACTTCGGCGACGGCGGGCGGCGCCGACTCGGGACGGAATAAGATGACGATCCGGTCCGGCTCGTCCACCGTGAGCCGCCCGATCACTGTCTCTTTCTTGCCTTGTGACGCGAGATAGTCCTCGATGACTTTCGCGTAGCGCTTTAGAACGACCTCCGTGGCCGGGATTTTATCGCCGAAAAACGGGTCGGATTTCCTGAGGACCTGGGTGAGCTGATCCGGGGGTGCGTCGAGACGGTCGAAGCGGATCGGGTAGACCTGGGCGACCTCGAGAACCTCGAACGTAGCGGCGTAGCCCTTGCCGGTAGCCGCAGGACCGAAACGGTACGCAACGCTCTCGAACACGCCGGTCGCCATGAGGCGGTCCCGGGCGGCGTCGAACTCGCGTTTGCCGGCCAGTTGGCCGATCCTGAGTCCGGTGGCGGCGACAATCTGCTTCCGCGAATACGCGCTGTTGCCCTCAACGGAGAGGCTTTCGAGCGTCCAGCGGGTGTCGGGCGCCGCGATTTGCTTTGCCGGGGCGGGCTTCTTGGCAGGTTGGGAGACCTGCCCTACGGCCGGAGCCTTCTTCCGCTGGGTGGTCTGTGCAGCGGCGGGCGACTGGCAGAGCAGGAACAAGATCAAGATCCAGGCCATACCTTAATTCTAGTAAGGCCGACGAGGGCATCGGCCGCGGTCCAGGGGGACCGCCCTGGGGACCGCCCTACTTCAGCGCGCGGCGGAGCTCGACGACGCCGATCACAACAAAGCCCGCCGCGATGACCCAGCGGAGGATCACTGTCCACCAGGGCGCGCCCAGCATGATCGCGCGAAGGCCGAGGGTGAAGAACCCGGCGCCGATGCAGACGTACCACAGGGCCAGCAGCCGCGGGCGCATTCCACCGAATCATACTCTTTCAGAGGCTCGGCTCGGCAGCGATACAATACCAGTTCCCATGCGGCAGGACGGTTTCAACACCTCCGAGCGGCGGGTTTTTCGCCGGCTCACCACTCCGGAGAAGATCCAGCGATTTCTCGACGATCTCCGCTACAACAAGGAGGAGCACGGCCCGACCTGCTTCTCGCCACGACGCGTCGTGCGTGAGAACAAGGCGCACTGCATGGAGGGAGCCCTCTTCGCCGCGGCGGCGCTGGAATTCCAGGGCTTTCCACCGCTGCTGGTGGACCTGGAGGCGGTGCGCGATGACGACCACGTGCTGGCCGTGTTCCGGCAGCGGGGTCACTGGGGCGCCATCGCGAAGTCGAATTACGCCGGCCTGCGTTTTCGGGAGCCGGCCTACCGGACACTCCGCGAGCTGGCGATGTCGTACTTCGAGCACTACTACAACGACGCCGGGGAAAAGACGCTGCGCACGTACTCCCGTCCGGTCAACTTGCGGCGGTTCGAACGCATCCAGTGGGAGACCGCGGAAGACGACGTATGGGCGATTCCGGAGTATCTCTGCGAGATCAGCCACATCCCCCTGCTGCCCGACTCGATCGTGCGGAATCTGCGACGAGTGGACGCGCGGCTGATGGCGGCGGGACGGGTCGGATCGGTGAAATAGAACTAAAATGGACTTAATGTCCTTCGACCTCATCGTCATCGGCAGTGGTCCAGGCGGTTATTCGGCGGCAATTCGCGCGGGGCAGTACGGGCTGCGCACGGCGATCATTGAGAAGTATCCCAAGCTCGGCGGCACCTGCCTCCACGTTGGATGTATACCGACGAAGGCCCTCTTGCACACCGCGGACCTATGGGAAGAGGTCCTGCGCGGGAAAGATCAGGGCATTCTCTGCGACAACCCGCGCCTCGACTACCCGAAGACCGTCGACCGGAAGAATCAGGTTGTCGCAAAGCACGCCAAGGGCATCGAGTTCCTGATGAAGAAGAACAAGGTCGAATGGATTAAGGGCCAAGCGACCTTGAAAGGCGGTGGCAAGGTAGAGGTACAAACCGACGCCGGCGTGAAGACGATCGAAGCGAAGAACGTCATCATCGCCACCGGGTCCGAGGCGCGCATGTTGCCCGGGCTCACACCCGATCCGGACGCGATCCTGACGAACATCGAGATCCTGGACATGACCGCCATACCGAAGACGCTGGCTATCGTCGGGGCGGGTGCGGTCGGCGTTGAGTTCGCCTCGATCTTCAACCGTTTCGGGACCAAGGTCACCCTGCTCGAGATGCTGCCGCGCATCGTGCCGCTCGAAGACGAGGAGATCTCGAAAGAACTCCAGCGGTTGTTCAAGAAATCCGGCATTCGGGTGGAGACTGGCGCGAAGGCGGACAACATCCGGAAGACGGGTGACGGCGTCCGCTTCTCGGTGACTCTCGCCGACGGCAAGAAGGAAGACATGCAGGCCGACAGAATCCTGATTGCCGTCGGCCGCAAGCCGAACACG
>JAEHDI010001201.1 GCA_016880505.1 Bryobacterales bacterium
ACACGCGAGCCCAGCTCGTGAACCCGCCGGTTTAGCCGTTCGTGATGCGGGGCGACGAGCTGTTTCCACGCGCGCTCGGACATGAGCCGGCCGCGCTGGTGCGCGATGTCGTCACTGGTCCAGATGAGATCGATGCGGTCGCCTGCGGCGGCCATCACGCGATCCAGCATCCCGACATAGAAATCGGTGACGTGGCGCATGATCTCCTGAACGAGGTCGGGCTGCTCGACCATGTCGAGCATGAAGCGTTCCATTCCGCGCAGGTACCAGGCGATTTCGAAAATGCCTCCGGGGTCGCCAAACTCCTCGAGCGCGATGGCGTAGTCGCCCTGCCTGTCGAGCTCGAGGATCTGAGCGGCGAGTCCGCTGGCGTCCCACCATTCGGGTCTCGGCCAGGGATAGCGGTCCAGCTCCGATGCGTCATTGACGGCTGCCAGCGGGTGTTCGGCGATCTCGTCGTAGGACCCCTTCTCGTGAGCGACGGCGCGGCGGCGCACACCCCACGGGTCAAGCCACGTTCTGTCGGGAAAGCATCGAAGCGGAGGTCCGACGTACGGCTGGCGGGGATGCCGGACATCGACGCCCAGCCGCCGGAGCACGGATTCCGGATCGTTGATAACGAGGTGGGTTTTCAAGGCAGCCCAGGTCTCTGGCGTCGCCAGGAAATCCACGGGAACACGGTCCGTGTCCCGATGCTCGAGGGCGAGCAGGACCCGTTCTCTCGGGCTGAGTTCGTTTCGAGGGGTCATTCTGTTGTAGCTTGCCTGATCAGTGTAACGCGCTGTATCGCCGGGATAGAATAAGGGCCGGCAGGAACTCATATCATGACCAAATCCAACATCAGATACACGCGCTATTTTGCGGAAACAATCCAGCGAATGCGGGAAGACGGACTCTTGCTCGTAACAGCCCACAACGACGGAAAGCCAAACGTGATGACGATCGGATGGGGCACGATCGGATCGATCTGGGGCAGGCCGATCTTTCTTGCTCTCGTCAGGCCGTCCCGGCACTCGCACTCACTGATCGAGGAGGTATCGGAGTTTACCGTCAACGTACCCCCGAGAGAACTCGCAAGTGCCCTCAGCCATTGCGGCACGGTCTCCGGCAGGGACCACGATAAATTCGGCGAAGCTAAGCTGACGGTGACGCCGTCACGAATGGTGAAGCCTCCGATCGTCGAGGAGTGCGTGATCCACTATGAGTGCCGGGTCGTCCATAAGAACGACCTTGTCCCGGAGTCGCTCACGCAGGCCATCCGCGACGATTTCTATGAGCAGGGCGACTTTCACCGCGTGTACTTCGGCGAGATTGTGGCTGCCTACGCGGACGAAGACGCGGACATACGGCTGCGGCACAAGCCGGCCGCCGGCCCACTACCACTCGCGGGATAGGGGCACCGGTAAAGTAATCTCGACGCCATGAGGCCTCAGCCGATTCTCACTCTTTTATTGTTCGCGATTTCCTGCCTCGCGCAGTCCACAAGCCCGGGCTGGCTTCACCTTTCATCCGCTCGCGGCGAAATCGACGCGCCCAACAGCGGCGGGCAGCAGACGTCGGCGACGGTGTTCGACATCGACAAGGACGGCGTAAACGATTTCGTCATTACCGAGCGGACGGCCGCGCCGTCGGTCATCGGGTATCTTCGAACAAAGTCCGGCTGGCGCCGATTCGTCATGGAACCGGAATTGGTAAAGCTGGAGGCGGGTTCGACGTTTGGAGACGTGGACGGCGACGGCGACCTCGATTTCATCTCCGGCAACGACCACTCCGGAAATGGGATCTGGTGGTGGGAGAACCCGTACCCGAACTTCGCACCGGGCGGTCCGTGGAAACGTCACGCAATCAAGACCTCCGGACCGAGGAAGCATCACGACCTCATGTTCGTGGACGTCGACGGCGACGGGAAGAACGAGCTGCTGTTTTGGAATCAGGGTGGCAACAGGCT
Organism: Bryobacterales bacterium; assembly: GCA_016880505.1. Classification (GTDB taxonomy): domain Bacteria; phylum Acidobacteriota; class Terriglobia; order Bryobacterales; family Bryobacteraceae; genus JAEHDI01. The sequence goes on from JAEHDI010001201.1 coordinate 1,949, forward strand.
CGTCGTGGCTCGGGTTCCCGCGAGTCCGGGATCACACACCGGCGAGTGGCCGATGGCCGAGATCTTCACTTACGCGAACGACAGCGAACAGCAACAGCGAGCGGCCTCACCGCCCTTCAAGGGGATCAACGAGCACGAAGGACTGGCGCTGGCGGACATCGACGGCGACGGCCGGCCCGACATCGTGGGCGGCGGTCTGTGGTTCAAGCACCTTGGCGGCGACCGCTTCCGCGCCAACGAGATCGACGGCGGGTATCACTTCTCGCGCTCGGGGGCGGGGCAACTGAAGGAAGGCGGACGGCCGGAAGTCGTTCTGGTGGTCGGCGACGGAGTCGGGCCGCTGGTGATGTACGAATGGGTCAAGGGAACCTGGAAGCCGAACGTGCTGATCGCGGAGATTGACAACGGCCATAGCTTGGCCGTAACGGACTTCGACCGTGACGGGCATCTCGACATTTTCTGCGCCGAGATGCGCTTGAACGGTGGTAACCCGGACTCGAAAACCTACATCCTGCTCGGAGATGGGAAGGGAAACTTCCGGCAGACCGTGGTCGCGACCGGATTCGACAACCACGAATCGAAGCTGGCGGACCTCGATGGGGATGGCGCACTCGACATTCTTGGCAAGCCGTACAACCACGGGGCTCCCCGCCTCGACATCTGGCTGAACCGGCTTGCGGTCGCCCGTCAGTGACTGCGGGCGTATTCCGCCAGCGCGCGCATGTTGGCCAGCGGGGTATCGCGGACAACCTCGCAGCCGGCAGCGACGATGTAGCGCGGGCCGGCCTGCCGGTGACACTCCGCGAGTGCCCCGAAGACCGTTTCGGGCGTTGCGTCCCGCAGTACGCGGACCGGGTCGAGATTGCCGAGCAACACCTGGTTTGGACCCATCTTCTCCCGCGCCTCCGCGAGGGGCACCTGCGAGTCGATGTCGACGATGTCGCAACCGAGCTTCGCCATCCCGGCGAGCATGCGGCGCGTGTTCCCGCAGATGTGCAGCCGTACACGGGCGCCGGCGGCGTGCAGTCCGTCAGCGAGCCGTTTCTGGTACGGCCAGACCAATTCCTCGTAGATTCGCGGACCTACCAGCGAGGATGCCGGGTCTCCAATACCGACGAGATCTGCGCCCGCCTCCACTTGGGCGCGGCCAAACCGGATTGCGAGCTCGACCACGAACTCGAACAGGTCGGTGACGAAAGAACGGTCGTCAAAGAAGTCGAGCATCAGGGTATTGATTCCGCGCAGGTCGGCGCTCGCGCCGCACGGCCCTTCGACCCATCCTTCGACGATCTTCTCGCTGCCCGCGCGCTCTTTCATCAATGACAGACCGAGCAGCCGGTCATTCATCGCGCCGCCGCCGCGCGGTTCGGGCATCTTCAGATCTTTGAGGGCGCTTTTCTCCGCAAGGCGGGCACGGCTTTCGTCCATCGCGTAGGGCTGATCGTCGAAGTATTGGACGCTGGCGCCGCAGTCGGGCGCCTCACGGGTTTCGGTGATCGCCGACACGTGGTCGAATCCGAATTCCCCGGCGGTCCGGATCTGCGCTTCGGCCATGATGCGGTGGTCGAGCGCGTAACGGCCGTACTTCTCACCGATCCGATCGGCCGCGAACATCATGGTGATCGGCATCAATGGAAGGTGATCGACGGGACGCCCGTCGAGCATCGCGAGAACACGTTCGCGGCTGGTCATCGTGAGTTTGCCTATGCGTTATTTCGAGATCTCGATCCGCAGCGGAAGTTTTACCGACAGGTTCCGTTCGGGCGTGATGTGGAGGTTGCCTACCTCGGTGTCGAGTTCCACCTCGTGCGTCCCCGGCGGGGCGTTCTTCGAGACGCTGAGGGCGACGCCCACGACGCCTTCCGGCCGGATCTCAGCGTCGCCGATTCGCAGCCAAGAGGGCACTCCGGTCACGCGAATTCGGAATGGGATGGCGGAGCGGTTCCGGAGGCGCAAAGCAAGACGGGCACCCGGCTTCAGCCGCACCTCGGGATTTTCCACTCGGGCCGCGCCTTGCCACAGCCCCGCAAGGTGTTCTTCTGCGCCCCAGACTTCGCCGTTCACCCACGCCGCGGTCCGCCTTGACAGCAAGGCTTCCCGGATTCCGGCCAGGTCCGCCGTTCGGGCAAAAACGAGCGTCACCGGCCGCTCCCGCAACGTGTAGAAGGCCGTCGCCGGTACGTGGATGTCGCTGTTGGCGAAGATCGCCAGGCGGTGCTCCCTGGCCCATGGAAATGCTTCCGCGTAGACCGTCGTCTCATTGGCGAGTTCGAAGCCTTGGATGAGACCGCGTTCGTGGAGTGTCGATGCGGGCGGCTCCCACTGCGGAGTTTCCTTCCATCCGGGGTGATTCCAGAAAACGAATGCATCCTGCTTGCGGGCCACCTCCAGCGCTTCGGCCATTCCCAGACTGAAGAATGCGTTGAAGTCGGTGACGAACAGCGCGTTGCAGTGGAAATCCTTTTCGGCGATCTCCACGGCGGGAACGAGGATCAGGCCGAGCTGCTCGGCCAGTGGAAGAGCGATCGCGTGCGGCCGGCTGAGGTCGGGTTTGAGGTCCGTCTCGTGGGGATTGTAGCCCGCGTGGTCGGTGATCGCGATCGCGTCCAGGCCGTCGCGCCAGGCTTCGACGACGCGGGTGGTGGGCCACACTTCACCATCCGAGAAGACGGTATGCGTGTGGAAGTCGCACTTCAGAGTTCGATAGCCGGGGAGATCGGGGACCGGGAGAGCGTCGCGATGCTGGGCCGCCGCCGGTGCGGCGGCCAGCACGAGCGCGAGAAGGAAGCGCATTGGATCAGTGAACCATGATCGGAGCAACGGCGATGGTTTTATCCCACTTCATCGTGATCGCTCCCTTCCCGTTATTGGTCTTCGAAATGTCGATGGTGAACTGTTCGACCTCAGGCCCTTGACTTACCTCGAGCTTGGTGCGGCCCAGGTCTTGTGATTCCTCGTATTTGTACGCACCCCACTGCTTGGCAACCTTGTTGAGAACCAACGTCCAGGAGGACTTGTCGGGAATCGTGAACAGGCTGTAGCTTCCCTTCGGTACGTGAATGGAGCCAACCATCAAGTCGGCTTCCGTCGTGAGAACGGTCGCCTCGTCAGCGCCGGTCCGCCAGACCTTGCCAAACGGGACGAGTCCCCCAAAGATCTCACGCCCCTTCTTATACGGCCGGCCGTACTCGATTGAAATCTTCTTTCCTCCGAATACCTCGGTGACCGTTTCATGCGGGCTGACCCGCTTCTGGCCTTGTGCCAGGAGCACCACGCCCGCGGTCATGCCAACGGCAACCAAAGACAGCAACGTAACGGTCTTGCGCATCGAGAAGTATCTCCTTACTCCGTCATTCTATCAAGCGGGGACCGTGCGTCAGCCCGCATCGGATATCTGCCTTCGCCGCAGGCCGATGGAAACGCGGCTCCAGCGTGACCCCGACTCAGGCAGAATAGGATGGGACGAAAGTGAACCTTCGGATACCGTGTTTGTTCTTTGCCAACCTTCTGGCGTCTGGCACCGGAATGCCCCAGACAACGGCCGACGCGTACGCCGCCCGAGGTTCGAGGTCGTTTGAAGAAGGCCTGTACGCAGACGCACGGAAAGATCTGGAGGCGGCCGTGAAGCTCGACCGCACCCAGGTAGAGGCGCTCATACTTCTTGTCCGCATACACCTGATCGAGAAGGATTACGATGGGGCGGCCGATCTCCTGATCCCCCTGGCCCAGTCGCCGTCCGCCGACGCCGAGTCGAGGATGCTGCTCGCCTATACGCTCGAGAAGAAGGGTGACTTCCGCCTAGCGGCCGCGTTGCTCGAGCTAAGCATCGATATCATCACGTGGGGCGGCGACGCCACGTATGCGGCGGCCGCCCGGGCGCGTATAAAGCTCGGGGACTACGAACGGGCAGCGACGCTCTGCGAACGGGGGATGGAGTCCAGCCCGAACTCCGACCGTCTTCTTCGCGTCTACGCTTCCCTTCCGGCGGACGTCATTGGGAAACGAATTGCCGACCGCCTCGCGAAACTTTCTGGCGAGAAAGACGGCGGGGCAGCGCGAATAGTGCTCGGCCGAATCCTCTCGGCGATCGACGCAGGCGCCGTGCCGAATGCGCGGGAGAGCGCCACCCGGCTCCTCGCAGAGGCCGCTGCACGGGAGCCCGAGAACATCTCCGCTCAGTACAATCTCGGACGGCTCGAACGTTTGGCCTGGCACACAGTGGACGCCAAACGCTCGCTCGAGAAAGCCCTCAGCTTGAATCCAGACGATGACCTTCGCACTTTGATCCAGACGCAGTTGGCGCTCGCCGAACTGGCGTCGGGCGATGAGAATGCGGCCGAACGTTCCTTCCGCTCCGCTCTCGATTCGAACCGCCGGTGTTCCCAACCGAGTGCCGATGCCGCCCTGGAATACGTCCGGTTCCTGAATCTCCGGTCACGAGACGATGAGGCAAAGAAACTGCTCACTGAGATCTCACGGTGGGACCTCGGCGCAGCTGAGGAGTTTCTGGCCTCCGGTCAGGCTGCGCCACCCGAGTCGAACCGGTAGTGGGACAACATCAAATCACTGTCACTCGCTGTAGCTGACCTCGAAGCCACGGGCGCGGTGGGCGGCGTAGGCGAGCACGGCAGCCACGACCAGCATCAGGCCCGGAATGGCCAGCCAGGCAGGCGTCGGCGCCGTTTCCACGGCGATCAGCGCCAGGACGCCTTTCGGCGGGAGGCTCACAGGGCAGAGCGACTTCAGATAGAAGATGACGCTCGCCTTCTTGAGTACGGACGGGAGGAAGGGATTGATCCCTTCCCAAATCATCACCAGCGCCGCCGGAAGCATCGGATTTCGAAACACCATACCCAGAAACAGGAAGACTGCTCCGTATCCGGCGCAGGCGAGCGTCGCAACCAGGACGTACCAGGCGAGGTGTTCGAGCCCCGGTCCGCGAAACACGTGCTCCCGGAATTCCGGTCCGAGGTGCAGCGACATCAGAACAAACGAGGCCGCCACGCTG
>JAEHDI010001202.1 GCA_016880505.1 Bryobacterales bacterium
GGCAGGACTATCACTGGCACTGTTTCTTCCTCCAGATAAGCCGGCTGGTCTCGCGCGGCGAAGCCAAGCTACGCAGCCTCACCGATCAAGTTACCGATTTGAGTGGAGATCGAAGTCAAACCGAGCAGAGAGCATAAGCCCCTTAAAACGACGGGGGACGGGTACAGCCGGCTGATACTCAAGTCTTGAAGAAACCTCCGTTGCGCCCCGCCGGAACCTGGTGCTACGCTCAGCCCAAGGGCCAATTCCGCTCGGAGGAGCACCATGAGAGCTATCTCGGCGTTTGCCGTTTTCAGCGTGTTGTCCGCTGGATTGACGGTTCAGGGGGCAACGCACCTCAAGGTTGGGGACACCGCGCCCGACTTTACGCTTCCATCTTCAACCGGCAAGCCAGTCAGCCTGTCGGAGTTTCGCGGCAAGAAAGGGGTCGTGTTGGCTTTCTTTCCGGCTGCGTTCACCGGCGGTTGAACACGGGAGATTACTGCGTACCAGTCTGGTATCGCTGGGTTTGAAGGAATGGACGTGCAGGTATTGGGAATCAGCACCGACGGCCAGTTCACCCTGAAGCACTGGGCCGACGAGCACCTTAAGACGACGTTTCCTCTTCTGAGCGACTTTCTGCGCAAAACGTCGGACAGCTACGGCGTGCTGAACCCGGAAAGCGGGATGGCGAACCGCACGACGTTCGTGATCGACACGGACGGCCGTATCCAACACATCGAAGAGGGCAAGAGCGCGCTCGACCCCAGCGGGGCGATGACGGCGTGCAGCCGGGTCCAACAGAAATAGGTTCCGCGCGACCCTACCGAGACGGCCAGCCTGTCGCCTTTGCCGAGCCGGAGTGGTTTCTTTGGGCGGATGATTGCCTCGCCGCCCGCGGCTTCGACGGTCGCGCCGGCGAGCGATGATCCGGACGGCTTGCCAGGGAAGGGAAGCCGGAGCTGCGCCAGTTCCACCGCACCACCCTCCACGGTGATCTCGGCGTCCAGTTTCTGTTTCGCGCGCTTTTGGGAATAGTTGCCCCAGGCAGTTCCGGTCGAATACAGAGAGCGGAAGTTGTCCTGATTCACAAGCGGGCTGAAGCGCAGGGCCTTCTCGGGAGCCGACCACTGGAATCCGGACAGCGCCAGGACCAACGACCAGCTCGACATTGCCCGCGCGTAGTGGTGGCCGCACTCGATCTCGTTCCAGGGGTTGCGCCGGACGCCGTCGTAACGGTCTCGCACGGCATCGACGATCGCGAGTCCCTCCTTGAACATCCCTTCGTAGAACAGGTGTGCAGCCACCTGATACTCGATGCCGGTCCAGACCTCATCGGAGTACACGAACGGAAGAGCGGGGCGATGGCCACGAGGCCAACTGCACAACAGCAAACCGGCCTCGTCGTTCAACGCATAGAGGCGCTGCGCGTTCGGGAAGTCGGAGAAGTCCTCGCGGAAGTTGTGGCGGAAGATGGCGCGCAGAGTGGACTGAATGTGCTCGTGCGGCAGCAGCTTGCCGAGACTGACCACTTCCGCAAACCACTGGCCGAGCAACTGATCCGACAGGCAGCCCTCCCCGTACTGATACCTGGAGGCTTTTTCGGCGCGCTCGTCGATCTTCTGAACGTAATACTCACCGTTCCACAGCAGCTTGTCCAACCGGGCGGCGCCCTCCTCCATCAGTTTCCGGTAGCGCTCAGCGGCGGCATTGTCGCCGAGATGCGCCGCCATCTTCGATGCGGCGGCGAGCGCACCGAGGTAGAAGGTGCCCATCATCGTGTTGGGCCCGTAAAACTCGATGTCGTAGGTGTTATGTTGCTCGCCCTCCATCACGCCGTCGCGGTCGGCGTCCCATTTCGTCCAGGCGAATTCGAGGGCACGCTTTACTTCGGGCCAGAGCTTGCGCAGCCATTCATCATCGCCGCACAGGCGCCACTCGCGGTACGCCTTCATAACGCAGCCCATCTGCCCGTCGGCGGCCGGGAAAGGCACAGTGCCGCCTGGCTGAAGCGGCACCTTCGTGCGGAAACCCATGCTGCCGTCGGGCCGCATGTTGACCAGGAAGTCAATCTCGCGCATGCTGCGTTCCACGTCCGGGAACAGGTGGGCCATCGCCTGTTCGTAGTTGTAGACGTGGGTGCAGTTCATCGGGCAACAGCCGGCGTTGTCGTTGCAGCCTTCGAAGGCCAGCGTCTTCTTCCCTTCGAGCACCATCACCGTGTTCGTTCGCATGATCGACGCCTGGCTCGAAGCAGCGTCGATGACGGACGGCGGAAGAGTGGAACGGTAGAGGGTGTCGCGATAGTGCTCGGAGCGTTCCCGCAGGGACGGCAGGTTCGAGAGCGTGTAGGTCGCGGGCTCCCACGCCGAGGGCCAACGCGTGCCGTAGTGGTTCTTCAGCGGCTTACCCTTAAACTCTGCCTCGCCGGTCCAGTAGTTTTCGGTGTTCGGGAAGTGCCAGGCGAGAACAAAGGTCACCGTCTTCGACTGTCCCGGCGAAAGCGGGACGTGGGCGGCGATGGTTGCGTACTCGCTGCCGCCATCGCTCGACGGTTCTGAGGGAGCATCTGCGTAGCGCCCCTTGTCGACAAACTCGTCCCACCATTTTTGAAACTCGTCCCACCAGGCGCCGTGCTCCCAGCGCAGGCGGCAGGAGACGTCGCCCGCATCGGTGACAATCGCCATCGAACCGGTACGGGTGGAATCCACCGGCCATTTTCGGGATGTCATCAGCAGGCCCTGGACGCCTTTGTCCCGCTTGTGCTCGTTCAGGTTCCGCCCGAAGAACGGGGCGCGCCGGCTGCCGAGCCGGGCAACGCCGTCGTAACCGACCGGGTTCAGAATGGAGAACGCAAGCGACGCATCGAGATTCGACTTCGCCCGGGAGGTGAGGCGGTACGTGAGCACAGCGACGGGAAGGCTCGAGTCGTCCGTCTCGAGCGGGATCATCGGGTTGAACGCTTCGAGCGTCACCTCGACCGGGA
>JAEHDI010001203.1 GCA_016880505.1 Bryobacterales bacterium
GGGACAGCGGTCGTGGCGCTGTTGAACTACGGCTCCCCGTTGACCATGCAGGAGGACGACGAGGTCCTGATGCGGATCCGCGGCACGTTCACGAGGGCGGAACTTTCGCTGCCGGGGAAGCCCACGCCGGTGCCGCTCAAGGCGACCAAGCGAGGTGGTACAACAGAAGTCGAAGTCCGCGGTCTTGAACGGATCGCGGTGGTCTCGTTCCAGTGAACTCCCAAGCGAGGTGATGCGATGGCGTTTTCGCGACGAGAATTCATGACTATGGCCAGCGCCGCGGCGGTGGCCGCAAAGCCGTATTTTGGCCTGCACCCGTTCATCGAGGCGAACCCGAAGGCGGTTTTCATCCGCCGAACCCGCGTGAGGGAGAAGATGGACTCCGCCACCAAGCGCGCGGAGGGCCTGCGACTGGCGCGGGAAATCTTTGTCCCGATGGACCGCCCGGGCGTTCCCTTGACGCACCGGATCGTCCTCAAGCCGAACGTCATCAGCGTGAAGAGCCGGAACCGGCCAGCCGCCGAAAACTGGGGGACGGGCACGGATCCGGACTTCTATGAGGGCATCGTTCTCGGCCTGAAGGAGCTCGGGCTCCGGAAGTTCCACTTCATCGAGGCGAACCTGTTCCACATGTGGAACTACCGCGGGTTTGTGGACATCAACGAGCGGCTCGGTGTAGCCATGAACGATCCCGAGTTGCGGCCGAGCACGATGCACCGCACCAACGAGGTGAACTGGAGTGAAGTGCCGGACGGCGTCGTATTCAAGCGCATTCCTCACTACGCGCCGGTGAACGAACCGGACACCTGGCTGCTGAACATCGCCAAGTGGAAGGGGCACGCGATGTGCCTGACGCAGGCGGTGAAGAACGAACAGGGACTCGTGGTCTACCCGTACGTGCAGTTCTGCTCGGGGTGGCGGATGGTGACCGGAGTGCCAGAGTTCATGAAGCCGGATATCTCTCCGGAGGTGGAACGGCGAGTGCGCCGCTACTTTGAGAGTCACCGGAAGCTGAAGTACGCCCGCTACGAGTATGAGGAGAACGCCGGGCTTTCGCCTTTGGTGCAGGAGATCTGGGCGCAGAAAACGTGCGACAACATGAGCGTGCTCAAGACGGGGCTTGCCATGATCGAAGGCATTTACGGCCGCGACGGCGACGGCTTTAGCGTCGGCGACGACTATATGGCGAACTATGTGCTTTTCGGGAAGGACAAGTTCCGGCTGGACCTGGCAGGCCTCTGGCTCGGCGGGCATGACCCGGGCAACGTGCACGTGTACCGGGTTGCCAAGGAGCGCGGCTTGTCCGACACGTTCAATCCGTGGGAAGTGCCCCTCTACGAGTGGATCGAAGGAAGAGCGGTTCCGCGAAGACTGACTGACTTCCAGCGGATTCCGCTCAAGTCGCCGTATCTACCCCAAGAGAACGAGCCCCGGATGCACCTCACCAACGAACCGTTCGACTACGACCGGCACAAGGTCTAGGGAGCACGCGGCTGGAATAGGGAAGGGAGTCCGGATGATGAAGCGTCTGGCGGGGTTCGCGATGGCCGCTGGCATTGCGTTGCCTGCGCTCGCGCAGGGCGGTGGGCAGGTTCTCAAGATCGGCGCAGGCACAAGCGTCATCACGCCGTTTCTGGACGGGCCAATGGCCGGATACTACTATCCGCGTCAGGCCGACGGCGTGCACGATCACCTGCATGCAAAAGCCCTTGTGTTCGACGACGGCGGGACGAGGATCGTTCTGGTCGCCACCGATACCGTCAGTGTGTCGGCGAAAGCCGTTGAGGAAGCGCGCGGCCTGCTGGTGAAGCGGCTCGGAATTCCGGCGAGCCACGTGCTGATCAGTGCGACGCATAGCCACACCGGGCCGCAGTTCACATCTGACTACGAGAAGAATCTGGCCCGTTGGATCGCGGACGCCGCCGTGTCGGCAAACGGCCGGGCACAGCCTGCGCGGCTTCGGGTGGGCATCGAGCAAGAGCCGTCGCTGCCGCACTACCGCCGGTACCGGATGAAAGACGGTACGGTGCAGACAAATCCCGGGTTTCTCAACCCCGGCGTGGTGGAGCCGGCCGGCGCCATTGACCCGCAGGTCGGCGTCCTCTACGCGGACGACGAATCCGGCAAGCCGCTGGTGACGTGGGTGAATTACGCGATGCACCTGGACACCGTAGGCGGCACTTGGATCTCAGCCGACTACCCGTACTTCCTGGCGCGCCTGCTCCAGAGCGTGAAAGGCCCCGACATGCTGACCGTCTTCACGATCGGCGCGGCGGGCAACATCAAC
>JAEHDI010001204.1 GCA_016880505.1 Bryobacterales bacterium
GCGGGCGGACCTGCAATGGAAATCGCCGCTCGGACGGGAAGCGCGGCTGGTCAACATGACGGAACTGGGAAGGGCACTCACGGCCCTGGACGACCCGCCCGTAAAGGCGCTGGTGGTCTACAACTCGAATCCCGCGGCGATCGCTCCGAACCGCAACCTCGTGATCGAGGGGCTGCGGCGGCCAGACCTGTTCACGGTTGTCATCGAGCAGATGCCCACGGACACGGCGGACTATGCCGACATTCTGCTCCCCGCGACGACGTTTCTCGAACACACGGATCTATACCTCGCCTACGGCCACTATTTCCTGCAGTTAGCGCGCCCAGCGGTACCGGGGCCGGGCGAGGCGAAGTCCAATGTCGAGATCTTCCGGCTGCTCGCGGAGCGCATGGGATTTGAAGACGCCTGCTTCCGCGACAGCGAGGACGAAATGATTCGCAAGCTGCTCGCAAGCGGGCATCCGTTTCTCGACGGGATCACATTGGAGCGTCTCGATCGTGAGCGTTTCGTACGGCTGAACGTGTCCGCGGAAGGTGAGCCGTTTCTGCCGTTTGCGAGCGGCGGCTTCGGAACGCCGTCTAGGAAGTGCGAATTCGGCGCTGAGACGCTCGACTACGTTCCGCCGGTGGAATCCCGGCTGGGTTCGGAGATGCTGCGCACGCGGTATCCGCTGGAACTGGTCTCGCCGAAGGGCGACGACAGCCTCAACTCGACGTTCGGCAACCGGCCGGACACGGATGGGCGGACCGCATCGGTCTCGATGCACGCCGCTGACGCCGTCGCACGCGGAATCGCCACCGGTGACCGGGTGCGGATGTTCAACAGCCGCGGCAGTTGCGTGCTCATCGCGGCCGTGAACGATGACGTGAAGCCGGGTGTGGCTTGCGCACGGTCTGTGCGTTGGGGCAAGATGGCGCGGGACGGGCAAAACGTGAACGCTCTGACTTCCGACCGCCTGACCGACCTCGGCGGCGGTCCTACATTCTACAGTTGCCTGATCGAAATCGAAAAATGCGGAGACTAACCGGAAACACAACCATTTCCCTGCTTGCGCTCGCGCTCATAGCTGGCGCGCCCGGATGCAAGCGAAGCCCAAAGAGAGTCCAGGTGGAGGCGACCGAGGAAACGAGCACGTCTCTGGCGACGATGGTGCACGTCGCCGATCCGCGCGCCTCGGTGCAACTCGTCAAGGGTTTTTATGACGTGGAACAGAACGCCTGGCGCTGGACGATGCAGAAGTTCTCAGTGACGCTTCGGCCCCCGGCTGGCTCGGCACAGAAGGGTGCAGTGCTGCGGGTCCAATTCGCGATTCCCGACCCAGTCATCGAGAAGCTGAAATCGATACGCCTCGCCGCGAACGTGGAAGGCGTGCCTCTGGAAGGACAGGAGTACACGAAGCCCGGCGAACAGGTGTACACAGCGGAAGTGCCGGCGAAGGCGCTGGGCGCCGAAGCGGTCGTCGTCGATTTCGCCCTGGATAAGGCGCTCATGCCGGGCGCATCGGACCAGCGCGAACTCGGCGTCGTGGTCAGCACTATCGGCTTCGAAGCGAAATGAAGCGCGCCGCGCGCGCCGCCTGGTGGGTCGTTCCGGGCTTGGTGTGCCTCGCCGTCTACTGGCCGGGCCTGAGGGCCTGGTTTCAGCAAGACGACTTCGCCTGGCTCGCGCTGAAGCTGCGCCTGGAGGAAACGGGTGACATCTGGACGGTCCTGTTCGAGCCGATGGCGCAGGGGACAATCCGTCCTCTAAGCGAGCGCGCGTTCTTTCTTGGGCTGTATTCGTTGTTCGGGCTCGACGCGCTGCCGTTTCGGATTGTGGCGTTCGCGACGCAACTCGTCAACCTAGCGCTGGCGGCGTCGATTACGAGCAGGCTGACAGCTTCGCGCACCGCGGGTTTCTGCGCGGCGCTGTTTTGGGGCGTCAGCAGCGCGGCGGCGCTGCCGATGTCGTGGAGCTCGGCCTACAACCAGATCCTTTGCGCGTTCTTCCTGCTCACGAGCTTTCATTTTCTTCTTCGCTACATCGAAACGGGCAGACGCGGTTACTGGCTCGCGCAGTGGGTGAGTTTCCTGCTGGGTTTCGGGGCTCTGGAGATCAATGTCGTCTATCCGGCACTGGCGGCGGCGTACACGCTGTTGTGCGCGCGGAAGTACTTCCGGAAGACGCTCTGGCTGTTCATTCCCTCAGTACTCTACGGGGCGGCGCACTGGTGGTTCGCAGCAAAGCCGGAGAGCGGGCTGTACGTCATGCATTTCGGACCGTCGATGGCCGAAACGCTCTGGACGTACTGGCGATGGACGCTCGGACCGGAGCGGTTGGCGATGGCGGGTTATGAGGTTCCGGCGTGGGCGGTTTCGGCGGCGACGGCAGTACTGACCGTAAGCCTGCTCGGTTTTGCGGCGTGGCAACTGCGGCGGAGGAGGTGGCTGGCTGCGTTTCTGCTTGTCTGGTTTCTCGCGGTGATCGGACCGGTTCTCCCTCTGCGCGACCATGTGTCGGTTTACTACCTGACCGTTGCCGCAGCCGGCCTGGCAATGCTCGGCGGCTGGGCGTTCGCATCGGCCTGGAGGGGTCGCGCATGGTGGAAGGCGGCTGCTACGGTGACGGCGGCGCTGTACATGGCAAGCTCGATCCCGGCGGCGCGAACGGCGGCGCAGTGGAATTACGAGCGCAGCAGAGCGGTGCGGAATCTGGTGCGAGGGCTCGAGCGGGCGCACGAGCTGCATCCTGGAAAGATCATTCTGCTGACGCGGGTGAAGAGCGATCTTTTCTGGGCTGGGATCAACCACAAGCCGTACCGGCTGCTCGGGCTTCGGGACGTGTATCTCACGCCGGGATCGGAGGCGGGAATCGAGGCGCACCCCGAGCTCGGCGAGGCCGCCGACTTCGTGCTTCCCGCGGCTCCGGCTCTTCAGGCGCTGGAGGAAGGGCGGGCGGTCGTGTACGCGGCTGACGGCGACCGTCTGAAAAACGTAACGGCGCTTTATCGCGCAGTAGCGCGCACGGGTTGGGTGGAGGCGACGCTGCCGAGGCGGCTGGATGCCGGCAGTCCACTGTTCGCGGCGCAGCTCGGACCCGAGTGGTACACCCTTGAAGGCGGCTACCGATGGATGCCGAAAAAAGCGAGCCTGCGGCTCGGCGGACCCGAGCGAACCGGTCAGAAGCTGTACGTCTCGGGTTTCTGCCCGTCGCGGCAACTGGCAGCGGGGCCGCTGAGGATGACAGTCGCGGTGGATTCGCACCGCTTTCCGCCTGTGGTGATTGACCGAGGCGACACGCCGTTTGAATTCGGCTTCCCACTGCCGGCGGAGGTGATCGGGAAGCGGTCCATGGATGTGGCCGTCGAGGTGGAGCGGACCTTCGTGGTCCCGTCGGACGGGCGTCCGCTGGGACTGGTGTTCGGCAATTTCGCGGTGCGGTGAAGCCCTACTGCACGATGCGGTCGCGACCGGAGTCGTAGTTGCGGCCGAAGGCGGCGGCGTTGAGAGCGTCGACTACGTCGCGGGAGGACAGTCCGTACTTGCGCGATACGACTTCGAGCGAGCAGTCGTCGCAGGACTCGCGGAACCCAAAGTTGTCGAGTACCGGCGCGGTCTGCGGGTAGCGCGTACGGATTTCCCGGACGGTCATGCCGGAACGGATCAGGTCGTCGAAGCGCATAGCAATCCCCTCGTTCCCCATAGAGTAGCACCCACGGGACGCGGCGGGTGACGTGTGGCAACCCGCGTGCAGTATGATTTGCTTCTTGCGGGGAGTGAGGGAGGAACGATGAACATCGGCGTCCTTCGTGAGCGAGTAGGCTCCGAGCGGCGGGTCGCCCTGACGCCGCCGGTCGTCCGGCAATTGGTGGAGCACGGGAACACCGTTTGGGTTGAAGCCGGTTCCGGAGAGGGAGCGCTGATTCGGGACGACAAGTACATTCGGGCCGGAGCGCACCTCGCCTACTCTCCGGGCGAAGTGATTCACCGCTGCGAGGTGCTGACCAAGGTTTCGATTCCGATGCCTGAGGAACTGGCGATGGTGCCGCCGGGGACGACGCTGATGGCGTTTTATCACATGGCAGTCGCGTCGCGCCGGCTGGTCGAACGGCTGTGCGAGCGCTCGATCACGGCGATCGGCTACGAGATCATCCAGACGCCCGATGGCCGGCTGCCGGTGCTGGCTGCGGTGAGCGAAATCGCCGGCCAGATGACGCTTCCGCTGGCGATGCACTTGCTTAGGTCCAGTTCGGGCGGCCGGGGGATTCTGGTCGGTGGAAGCCCCGGAGTGCCACCGGCGCAGGTTGTGATATTGGGCGCAGGTGTGGTGGGCACATGGGCAGCACGATCCGCGGCGGCGGCGGGCGCCCGGGTGACGGTCCTCGACATAGACACGGACAAGCTGCGCCGCCTGATGGAACACCTTCCGCAGGTGACGACCGGCCTGGCGGACCCGGATACCGTGGCGGCAATGGTGGTATCCGCTGACGTGCTGATTGGCGGGGTGCTGCTCGCGGGACGGAAAACGCCGCACGTGGTGACACGGCAGATGGTCGAGAGCATGAAGCCGGGCTCGGTCATCATCGATGTCGCGATCGACCAGGGTGGCTGCGTGGAGACAAGCCGGCCGATGACGCTCGAAGAGCCGACGTTCGTGCACCATGGCGTGGTGCATTACTGCGTGGCGAACCTCACGGCGGACATGAGCCGCAGTTGCAGCATGGCGCTGTCGCAAGCCCTGCTGCCGCACCTCGTTCGGCTCAGTGAGTCGGGAGTGGAGCACGCGCTGCGAACGTCGCCCGAGCTCGCCAGCGGTACTTACACGTACGGCGGCTCCTGCGTCCGATGTTCGCTGGCTGACGTGATCGGCGTTCCGTGCCGGCCGTTGGCTGAGTTGCTCCCGGCGCCTGCGGGCGAAGGCGGATAAGGAGATCCAGACAACATATGGGTTGGATGGAGTTGTACCGCTCCAAAGTCAAGACAGCCGACGAAGCACTGGCGGTGGTGAGTTCCGGCGATCGCGTGTACATTCATCAGGGCTGCCAGGAGCCGGAGGATCTGGTGGCGGCGATGGTGCGGCGCGCCCCCGAATTAAGGGACGTGGAGGTGCTTCACCTCGCCACGATGGGCACCGCAGACTATTCCAAGCCGGAATACGAGGGCCACTTCCGGCACAACTCGTTCTTCATCGGGAGCAATGTTCGTCAGGCCGCACAGGAAGGGAGGGCGGATTATATCCCGGTCTTCCTGCACGAGATCGAGGGGCTGTTTCTGAACGGTGCGCTCCCGATCGACGTGGCCCTCATCCAGTGCTGCCCTCCGGATGACTACGGCTACATGAGCCTCGGCACCGGCATCGACGTGACGCTGACTGCGGCGAAACACGCGCGTCACTTGATCGTGGAGGTGAACGATCAGTCGCCACGGACTCTGGGAGACGCCTTCCTCCACGTCTCAAACGCTGACACGATCGTAGAGGCGTCCCACCCGCTGGCCGAGTATAAAATGCAGAAAATCACCGACGTCCACCGGGCGATCGCCGGACACGTGGCGAACCTGATTCCCGACGGCGCGACCCTGCAAACCGGCATCGGAGGGATCCCGGACGCGGTGCTGGCGAATCTACGCAACCACCGTGACCTCGGCGTGCATGCGGAGATGTTCTCCGACGGGGTGATCGATCTGATTCAAAGAGGCGTCATCAACAACGAGCGGAAAACCATTCACCCGCATAAGGTGATCGCGGGGTTCGTGCTGGGCACCAAGGTTCTTTTCGACTTCATCCACGACAATCCGATCTTCGAGTTTCACCCCACCGCGTACACGAACGACCCCTTCATCATCGCCCAGAACGACCGGATGGTGGCGATCAACTCGGCGATCGAGGTGGACCTGACCGGCCAAGTCTGCTCCGACTCGATCGGCCATCTGCTGTACAGCGGCATCGGAGGCCAGGTGGATTTCGTTCGCGGCGCGGCGCGCTCGAAAGGCGGCTTGCC
>JAEHDI010000159.1 GCA_016880505.1 Bryobacterales bacterium
GACACTTGCTGTCGGAGGGGTTTTCTTGGCAGTAGGGATAGTCGACGGCGATGAAATCGTGGTTCTCGCCTGAATGTGCCAAGCTGGTGGTCGGCGCGAGCGCGGCAGCGCCAACTAGCGAAGCGGCGGGAACGAGGAGCATTGCGGTTTTGCTAAGCATGAGTGTTCTCCTTACTCAAAACGAGGTGTGACTTGCCTCGCGTGAGAGGTGTGACACGACCACTAGTCATGAACTTTCCTGCAAGTGTCGCAAGCCGTGTTCGAAAACCAGAAGACGGACGCCCGCTTCAGAAAAGCGAGCGCCCGTAGGGAGGCGGATGTGGTCACGAACCGGGCCTAGCGGCTCATGGCGTCAGAGTCCGTGGCATAGTAATTCGGGAACTCGTGAGCCAGAGCGGGTGCGGCAAAAGCGACAACCAGGGCGGCTGCGAGGAAGAGCTTCTTCATGACGAATCTCCTTTAGGTAATGGCCTTCGAATCAAAGCGTTCCAACCGGATGGCCAGGACGTCCGAGTGAAACATGACCAGTAGTTCGCCCGGCGCGTCGCATTCGTTACCCGGCTCTGTTCAACTTCTCTTGAACCGGGTTGATGGCCGACAAGGCGTAGGAAAAGGTATCTGCCTTGTAACAAAAGGCAGCAACGAGTCGTAAATGGAGCAGCAACGCGCACACGACAGAGATCGGACCTGGGCCGAGTGGATGCGTGCGGCCAACGCCGGCGATGAGATTGCCTATCGTCGTCTGTTAGAGGCGCTGGCACCGCTTCTGCGGCAAGTAGTGCGCCGCGGCTTTACGCGTTCAGGGTTCGGGAATTGCGATGTCGAAGATGTGGTACAGGAGACGCTGTTGGCCATCCATCTGAAGCGGCAGACTTGGGATGAGAACGAAGCGCTCACTCCATGGGTGACGGCAATCGCTCGCCATAAGTTGATCGACAGCTTGCGCCGCCGCGGCCGCCATGCCGAATTGCCGATTGATGACATCATTGATGTCTTGCCTGCCGAGACTCCGACGGAAAGGTTATCGAGCCGAGACGCGGAGCGGCTTCTCTCGGTCCTTAGCGGCCGACAGCGCGATGTGGTGCGCGCCATCTCAATCGAAGGGATGAGCGCGCGAGAGGCCGCGGACCGATTCAGGATCTCCGAAGGTGCAGTGCGGGTGGCCTTACATCGCGGTTTATCAGCGCTGGCTGTTAGCTGCAGGGATTTGGACCAATGAGGACGGACGAACTGATCAACACGCTTGTCGCGGATCATGCGGTACAGCCTAGACCGAAGCCAGTTGGACACGGTCTTGTCATGGCCATCATCGGCGGGCTCGCGATTTCGGGAGCGCTGTTTGCGTTAACCTTGGGTGTGCGCCCCGACATCGTGTCGGCTCTGGGCACATGGCGCTTCGACCTGAAACTCAGCGCTAACTTGGTTTTGGTGATCGCGGCCACTTGGGTCTCTCTACGCCTATCAAGCCCTACCACAAAACCACTATCCGGGATGCGAGCACTGCTCGTGCCGGCACTCCTGCTCTTGGCGGCGGTCATATACGAACTCGTTACGGTTCCAGCCTCGGCATGGCCATCTCGCGCGATGGGAGTCAATGGGGTGATGTGCCTCGCGAGCATCGTCTTTCTATCGGTTCTTCCTTTGACAGCTACCATCTATGCGCTGCGCCAGGGGGCCCCAGCGTCTCCTGCTGTGATGGGGGCGGTGGGAGGGCTGCTCGCAGGCAGTCTGGGGGCAACGGTTTTTGCAATGCACTGCACGAACGACTCGCCGCTGTTTGTGGCGATCTGGTACGCGCTAGCGATCGGTCTCATGTCTATGTTTGGTTTATTGGTAGGGAGGCATGCGCTGCGCTGGTAGGGGGCTGAAACCAGTGGCCGCGCCTGACCCGAACGGCACGGCCTAGCTGTTGGGACGGGGTGCTGCCCGGTCCGCAAGGGGGCGTTTGGCAGATAATCTCTGAGCCGCGGTC
>JAEHDI010001205.1 GCA_016880505.1 Bryobacterales bacterium
GCGGGAAATGGAAAACGGTACGGCCTATCGAGATTTCTGCTTGACCACCGCCTCCGCGTTCCGGTATTTCAGCGCGTAGACGCTGGCACTGCCCGTGTCTCCACCGGCGCCGAGGACGAGCAGTACAACGTCGCGCTTCGCATCATAGAGCATGGCCCGGTTTTGTCCTGACCTTCCGTGCCGCTGGTCGCCTTCTGGTACCGGCAGGTCGATCTGCCGCCAAGCGTTGTCCGAGGGGTTGTACACCCAAGTTGCGTGTGGGCTTCCGTAAATGAGAAGAGCATCCTCGCCGGGCAGATACACCGCTTCGCGCGAGCACGCCGGTGGCGCCCCTCCTTCCGGCGCAAGTACTCTCGGCCGGAGGTTGCTCCAGCGGCGGGTCTTCAGATCGAAACTCCACAGTTCGTCGCGCCTTTGGCCGCCTCCATGCAGAAGCACCCGGTCGCGCTTCGAGTCGTAAGCGAGGGCTGTCATCTCGTACAGGTTCTGAGGCGAAGGCCCGGCTCCGCTGAGCTTCTCCCAGCGCGATCCGCGCAGAAGAAACAGCGCATTATCCTCCGGCGGGTCTTCAGGACGCCAAGGGAGTTGGTAGCCGGCATCGTTGAGACGCCCCGGCCAGTTCACTGGGACCCCAACCACACCATGCGGCGTTGTCAGGAATGTATCCAGTCCCGCGGGAGCCGGACCGAGAATCTTCCATTCTTGCGTATCCGGATCGTAGCTCCACGTAACAAACCTGCGGTACGACGATGGTGCTCTGACGAGGGCGTCCGGCGCGGTCGAGTCCTTCGTTGGGAATGCGCGAAGCCAAGCCGGCTCGTATCCCGTGGTCAGGCGGATCGGTTCGACCATGATCAACTTCCGGCTCATCGGATCATAGGCGAAGACTTTCCGTCCGTGGTTGGTCCACGGCCTGCCGCCGAACGTGACGCCAGCCAGTCGCACGCCGTGGTTCCACAGGCGCTCCGGGTACTCGGGTTCCGCCTCGCCTCGCCAGGTGTGTTCGGCGACGTCGTAGGCGTCCACGTCGCTCCCTTCATAGCCGCAGTGGCCGCCGCCCCAGTAAAGAATCAGGCCGCGGTCCGTATCGAATGTGGCGCTGCCCCAGGTGCGGGTCGGCGCCTCCCTTCCGGGCCGGTCGAGAAGCACCCAGCGGTTTACCGGTAATCCTGCGAGACGTTTCGCCTGTTCTTCGCGACGCGCCGGACTCTGGTCTGCGCCTTTCATCTCTTCCGGCGGCCGTTTCGGCATCGCGGAGTGCGCTCCGGCGGCTTGCTCTGAAAGTACGGGCACTTCTTTTCCGATCCGATACGCGTACGTCGTACGCACCGGATACAGAACATTGCACGTTACCTGGTCGTCCGCTTTCCGGTTGGCTGTCACTAACAGGATCAGGCGGCGTTCCGGGGAGATGTCGGCGCTCAGGTAGAAGCCGGTTGGGACCTCCCCGGCGAGCCGCTGCCACCGGTCCTGGCCGGCGTCATAACCCCACATGTCGGTCAGTTCCTGCCGGTTGTATCCGCCACCGATGATCACCCGACCCGTTTCCGGATCGTACACGGTGAAGTGGCCGGCACGCGGGGGTGGTCCGGCGTTCGCACGCGATGGCCGCCACGCCCGCGTCTTGAGGTCGAACAGCCATGTGTCGGCCAGGTACGACTTGTGCCCGTCGCCTCCGAACAGCACGAGAACCTGATTGCGGCTATCGAGGACCATCCTCGTATTCATTCGCGGTGGGGGTTGAGCCGCCGGCGGCAGCATCCGCCAGTCGTTGTCCCGGATGCTGTACACCCATGTGCCGGTGTACCCACGCACTGCACCGTCTGCACCCCTCTCCGCGATATGGCCGCCTCCGAACAGAACAACCTCGTCGTGGATCGGATCGTATTCGAGCGAGCCGCCGAGGACCGGCGGCGGCGAGTGCGCTGGGCGCAAGTCCGTCCAGCGCCGCTTCCTCACGTCGTACAGAGCAGTCAGCCCGCCGGTGAAGTAGTACAACGCGTTGCTCGGTGGCCTATAGCAGGTCTGGTCGAAAACGATGTTCAGGTCGGGACGCGGGACCGCCTCCTGATCGTCCGAGGTGCACCGCATCACCGTTCGTTCACTGCCTGTGGTGATCCCCGAATATGTCCGCGGCACGTAGGCAAGGGGCAGAGTCCGGCTCCACTCGCTTTCCATCTGCCGCGGAAGGTGATCCATCCACCTTCCCGCCGCCGGATCGAAGGACACCACGTCGTACTCGGGAACCTGCATCAACGGCTGCTCTTGCAGAAGATCCTGATTGGAGTTATGGAAGCCCCATAGGAAGAATGCCTTCGCGCCGGACGCGTATCGAATGGCGGAACCTCGCCGGGCGCCGTCCTCGTCCCGCCGGATCTCCACCCAGCGGTTGGGCGGCAGTTCGCTTCCGCCGGCGCACGTCGGCAGTGAGGCGAGAAGGAACAAACAGAGCGTCATGCGCGAATTCATGTGAGCCTCCGTCAGACTTCGACGCCAAGTTCCTTCCACGTAACCATACGCCGCCGGTAGATCGCCTCACGGCCCATGATGGCCGTCAGCGCCGCAACGGCTGCCACTTGGACGTCGGCGAAGGGCTGGCGCTTCTCGCGGATGCAGGCGAAGAACTGGGCAACGGCGTCCTCTTTCGCCTCCTTGAGTTCGGTCGTCAATAGATCTTTTGCTTCCGACTCGCCATAAAGGTCGTACAGCACAGCCGACTCGTGCGTCATGAACACGCTACCCTTGTCGCCGAACACCGTGTACCACATACCGTTCGGCAGTTCCTTCAGCTCCCGTGCATGGAAGGCGAGTTGGCTATAGTCGACGTGAACGTCGTTCTCGTAAATGTACTCGACGCTGAAACCGTCCATCATGATGGTTCCGGCCGGGATCGGCTGCGGCAGATACTTCTTCCCATGACCGTATGCACTCACGGGGCGGCTTCCCACGATCCAGTTGCAGGCGTCGATGTTGTGCACAGCGTTCTCGACGATGAGATCTCCAGAGCGTTTGACATCGTCGTACCAGGACGGGCGGTTGGACGGTCTTTTCCTGCTCGGCGCACTGTGCCGTTGCGCCTTGACCACAAACGTCTGGCCAGCAACTTTCTCCTCGTGAATTCTCCGAATGGCCTCCCGAACGGACGGATAGTATCGAAGCTGCTGCCCGATCTGAAGGAAGGCCTTCGATCGGCGGGCCGCACTGAGTACCGCGGCGACCTGCTCGGGAGTGATCCCGAGCGGCTTCTCGCAGTAAACAAACTTGCCCGCATCAAGACAGGCAGCAGCC
>JAEHDI010001206.1 GCA_016880505.1 Bryobacterales bacterium
CCGGACTTCCCCGGGCCCGCCCGGCAGGTCGTCGAGCACCAGATGGGTTGCCGCTCGCTGTTCCTGCAGGGGGCGGCGGCGGACCAAGGTCCGCGCGTGGGGTTCAACGGCGATCTCGAGGTCTACCACCGCCTGGGCCGCGAGCTGGGACTCGAGGCCGCGAAGATCGCGACCGAGATCGACACGCTGACGCGGCGCCAGCGATTTGCCGGCGTCATGCCGTCGGGGGCGAATCTCGCGCTGTACGAGTATGAGCGGCAGGAGCCCGAGGTTCCAGTGCTGCGCGTAACGTCTCGAACGATCCGGCTGCCGCTGAAGGCTTTTGCGCCTCCGCAGGAACTGGAGGCCGAGGTGGGGCGCCTGCGGGCGGCAGCGGAGCGCTGCCGGGGCGCGGGCGACGTCGAAGGCTTCAGGCTGGCCAACGCTTTGGCGACCCAGGCGGGCTGGCGCCTCGGCAACGTGCAACGGTACTTCGGAAAGCAGGCGGCCGAGTGGCCGATGCAGGCGATCCGAGTCGGACCGGTCGCGTTCCTGTCGATCGCCGGCGAGCCGTTTTCCGCGATCGGACGCCGGATCGCCTCTCAGTCGCCGTTTCGCCACACGTTGTTCTCCGGCTACTCCAATGGCGGGTTCGGCTACATCCCGGAGCGACAGGCCTACGACGAGGGCGGCTACGAGATCGAGGCGACGCCGTTCTCCGCGGATGCGGCCGATGTCGTCGTGAGCGAAGGTGTGCAACTGCTACGGGAACTGGCCGAGGAGAAGATATGAAGATTACGAGAATTTCGACTCTGGTAGTGAACGCTCGAATGCGCAACTGGATCTTCGTCAAAGTGGAGACCGATCAACCGGGGCTACATGGCTGGGGAGAGGCGACGCTCGAGTGGAAAACGAAAGGCGTGGTTGGAGCGATCGAGGACCTGTCGGTGCTCCTCATCGGACAGGATCCGCGCCGGGTGGAGCATTTGTGGCAGGTGATGCACCGGCAGTATTTCTGGCGCGGAGGCATCACCAACTACACGGCGATGAGCGGCATCGACCAGGCGCTGTGGGACATCAAGGGCAAGGAGCTGGGCCGGCCGGTTTGCGAACTGCTGGGCGGCCCGGTCCGGGAGACCCTCCGCTTCTATGATCACCTGGGAGGTGGATCGCTTGAGGGGATGTACAAGACGGGCGAACCGGAGCAGTTCGCCGAGCGGATGCGCCAGAGTCTCGAGAAGGGCTTCACGGCGGTGAAGGCGATGCCTATACCGGTATCGGAGCCCATCGAGAGCGCGTCGACGCTCAAGCACGCTGCCCGGTGTGTCGAAGCAATGCGCCGGGCGGGGGGCGACGGCATCGACATCATGCTGGACCTGCACGCCCGCACCACTCCGGCGGCGGCGATTCAGTTCGGCCACCTGCTCGTCGACTACAACCTCTACTGGTACGAGGAGCCTTGCTGGCCGGAACATGTGGATGGGTTAGTCGAGGTTGCACGCGCCCTTCCTTTCCCGATCGCGACGGGTGAGCGGCTGGCCGGGCGTTGGGAGTTTCGAGAGTTACTGGAAAAACGGGCCTGCGCGATCATCCAACCGGATGTCTCTCATTGTGGCGGTATCAGCGAGGCAAGGCGGATCGCGGCGATGGCGGAAACGTACCAGGTCACGGTCGCCTGTCACAATCCGCAGGGACCTGTGAGCACGGCTTCTTCTACGCATGTAGGATTTGCAGTCCCAAACTACCTGATCCAGGAGGTAGTGCGGAAGGATGTACCATGGCGGAACGACGTCGTGACGGAATCGCTGCCCATCGAGGGGGGGAGCTGTCGCGTGCCGACCAAACCTGGGCTTGGTGTGGAAGTCAATGAAACAGAAGCGGCAAAACACCCGTATGAACCGGAGGTTCTGATGGCATATCACCGCCGGGACGGCTCGGTGGCCGATTGGTAGCCAGAAGACGAAGGTACACTCGAGAAGTATAACGATAAAAATAGTAAATTAACAAGTGGCAACCTTCTCAAAAGTGACGCAAATTCCTGCCAGTTTTCCGGTAGTTTGGGGTATAGTTAGGGTACCGAGAAAGGATTACGGCAGTAAATGGTAAGAAGCCCCCGCGATCCCAGGCGCCAAATCCTAGAGTTGGCCCGTGTCCTGCTAGTGGACGACGATCCGACGTCACGCCTGACCCTGCAGACAGTACTGGAGGCCGGCGGGTACCATGTCGAGGGTGCTGCGTCAGCCGCAGAGGCGGTAGGCAAGTTGGAGGGATCGGAATTCGAGCTTGTGCTCAGCGATCTGCACATGGAATCGCCCGAGGCGGGATTGAAGGTCCTCGCTCACGCTCGGATGATGGACTACAAGCCTGCGACGGCATTGATCGCGACCTATCAGGACTCGCCAGCGCGAACCAATTCGCGCAAGGGAAACCAGGCGGTGCTGATCGAGTCCGAAGACTTGCCTGAGCTGTTAAGCAAGGTCGCTCAGTTGATCAGCGAGCGGGCCACCAGGCGAGTGGAGCGAGAACTCAGACACGCCGGGGTTTGACAGCCGGTCCGAGCCGGTAGACCGCCTCCTCAAAGTCATCGAGAGCACCGCCAAAGAAGTGATCCCGGGCATCGACCCAAACAAGCATCTTGGGCTCCTTGAGTCGTTCGAAAAACTCCCGTAACGCCGGAGGAGGGCCGTATTCGTCCCCGGTGCTCTGGATGAAGATTTTCGGCGCCGTACACAGTCCGAGAGCATCCTTGTCGCGGTATATGGCGGGAAAACCAACAGCGATCACACGATCTGCGTCCGCCCGCGAACAGGCAACGCGAAGGGCGACACGGGATCCGAACGAGAAGCCGGCCAGAGTGTAAGGCAATCCGGGGTAGCGGGTAAGCACGTATTCGAGCGCCGCCCGGGCATCTTGAACTTCACCCTCACCGTGTTCGTAGGTTCCCTCGCTTAGGTGGACGCCACGGAAGTTGAACCGAAGCACCACCGTGCCAAGGCGCCGCAGACCTCGGGCCATACGGTAGACGACTTTGTTGTGCATGGTACCGCCATGCCGGGGATGCGGATGGCAGACCAGTGCAACCTCCACCGGATCCCGGTCTTCCGGTTCCTCCAGGAGCGCCTCGAGCCTGCCGGCGGGGCCGTCGAGCATGAGCGACTCAAGGCGCCGCGGCATCAGTTCGTCCGATAGTTGGTGAACTGCATGTCGATCCCGAAATCTTCGGAGTTGAGGGTGCGGATGACAGCCTGGAGAACGTCGCGGTCACGGCCGCTGACGCGGACGAAGTCGCCTTGGATCGAAACCTGCACCTTCAGCTTGGACTCCTTGACACGTTTGACGATCTCCCGCGCCTTCTCGATCGGAATCCCCTGCTGGAGCGAGATCTCCTGGCGGACGGTGGAACCCGCGGCCGGCGTAACCTGTCCGTAGGTGAGGCCTTTCAGCGGCACCTTTCGCTTGACGAGTTTCTGTTCGAGAATGTCGATGACTGCCCTTAGCTTGAATTCATCCTGGCTGGCAAGAAGGATTTTCTTGTCTTTCTCGTTCAGCTCGATGGTCGAGTGGGAGTTCTTGAGGTCGAAGCGGGTGCCAATCTCCTTGAGAGACTGCTGAATGGCGTTGTTCACTTCCGCTAGATCGATTTTGGAAACGATATCGAAGCTATTGTCGGGCATCAGTAGATCCGGAGCCTTGATGGTTGGATGATTCCAGGATTGGTAGAGACGCTCATTTCCGCAGGGAGTGAAGGACTTTCTCCGTGATCTCCTCGATCAGAGAGGGAAAGGCAGCGTCAAGAGCTACGGTCACAGCGGCACGGACGCGCTCGGGATCGACCTCCGGTGCGGCATCCGCCGGCGGTGACGCCGCCACGGGAAGCTCGGGCTGCGGAGCCACAGGCGGTTCTTCCTGCCGCCCCAGGGAGGACGCTGCGGTCGGCCCGGCGCGGGCGACGGTCATCGCTTCCCGATCCGCTTGCGCCGCGAGGATCAGCGGCCGGACGATGTCAATGACCACCGAAGCCTCAAA
>JAEHDI010001207.1 GCA_016880505.1 Bryobacterales bacterium
AATTTGTGATCCGGCGACGGTTCGAGTCCGCGCACGCCGAGCTTGATGACCGTGTCGATGTCCGATTTCAGCGGATGCGTGGCGATATCCGTGGCCGGCTCCATGGCCACGATTTTGTCGGCCTTGAACTCCTCCTTGGCCGGCGCTTTGAACGAGGGATCGAAGGTCTTGCCGCGCTTCTCGAAGAGCCGGTCAATATTCAGTTCCTGGATAAACAGCGCGGCCGCATCCGCCCGGCTGATCTTCTCGATAATGGCAATCTGCTTGCCGATGATCGTACCGGGCGCCGCCCGCTGGATCTTCTGGACCGTGTGCCATTCCTTGTTCGCCTCGCCCGTGTAATCCTTGTTGAGATCCAGGACAGTCTTGAATTGATCGGCCGCCTTCTCGAACTCGAGCCCCATCCGGTACGCACGGCCCATGTAAAAATGCAGCTCGGCGCTCTGCGGGTCCCGTTTCATCGCGGTTTTATATTCGGATTCCGCATCCTCGAGCCAGTTTTTCTCCCGCTCCATCGAGAGCACGCGGATGTTCATCACCTCGGCAACGATCATCGGCGACTTCTGGAGACTCTTGGCCTTATTCAACGCCTTGTAGGCTTCCTTGTACTCGCCCTTGGCGCCATGCACGAGGCCGATGCCCGCATAGCCGGGGGCATATTTTGGATCGAGCGCCACCGCCCGCTGAAACGCCTGCATCGCGCCGTCCCATTCATCCCTGTTTGAGAGCCGGATGCCGGTCAAATAATGGTGCTCCGGGGTATCCAGCACCGCCTCAGGCTTGGCCGGCGCTTTGCTACAGGCCGTGAGCAGGTTCATCCCACCGGCCAGCGCCAGCAGCAGCATCGCGCTCGCCATCATTCTCAATACGATTTTCATCGCCGCTCTCCTTTCGGTGCAAGACGCCGCTAGTCGAGGATCACCATCACACGGGCCTTCTCCATGAAGCTCAGATGCTCTTTCATGCTATGCAGCACCTGCGCGTCATTATTGCTGATCACCAGATCCGTCTTGTTCGGCCCGTCGGCTTTCATGGCCTTCACCAGCAATGGACGGTCGGTTACTCGCGGGTTCATCTTGGCCGATTCAATATCTTTGAGGTAGCCCACCATGCCTTGTTCCACCGCATATTGACGGTTCACGAACGCCGAGCCGTAGACTTCCCGGCCTTCCTCATTCCGGATCTTCGGCGCGACCGCCGGACGCACGCCCGTTCCCCTGGCATCCACAATCAAACCGGTGAAGGCGGCGGACGGAGTCGCCTGGCCCTGTGGCAGCGGCACGACTTCCACTCCCCCGTCGGATTGGGGAAGCAGCGCGTTCGAAAAATCACCGTTCAGTCTCATTTCGACCGTCACGGACACCGAGCCATCGGGAAACGCCTGTTTTTTCTTGATCGTCGCGCCCTGCACGAAGCCGCTCACTTCCGTCTTGATGATGTCGCTGCTGACGATCATGTTCTCGACCAGAGTGGCCGAGTCCACGCGGATGCCCTTGACGGCTTCCAAGAGATTGCGCGTGGCCACCAAAAATGCGGCGCGTTCGGCCATGGCGCGGGCCTGCGACATGTTCACGGCATTCGGAGGCGGTGCGCCGACCCCGGTCGCCACGACGGTGCCGCGCGTCCAATCCACCGAGCTGTCGTTCCCGCCTTCGACGACGCCGCCGAGCTGGGCCCACGTCGCATTGACGCCGAACGTCAGCCCGACAACCATGAGCGCCATCATCCCTCGCATAAGTAATGTTTGCATCGTCATGTTCCTTCCTCCCCCTCCCTCTTCGCTTTCCCGCGTCTCTCCATCATTGCCTGACTTCATACGGGACCGTCGTTTCCGTCCAATCTTCATCCTCCAGCTGGGCCAGCCGCTTCACGACATCCTGAATCATCGTGCTTTCGCTGCCCGCATAGACTTTGAACAGGTCGTCGGCTTTCTTATCATCCACCAAGTGAATCGGCTTCCGCGTGGCAATGACTTTGATGTACTCCACGACTTTTTTGGACCCTGGCGGCAGGCTGACACGCAACCGCACACCCATGGCACGCAGAGTGTCGTTGGGGAACACGATTTCCTGATTCGGCGTGATTTGGTTCCGCTCGAGAAATTTATTGGGCAGCAACAAGGTCACAACCCCGTCCTG
>JAEHDI010000160.1 GCA_016880505.1 Bryobacterales bacterium
AACGAAAGCTGGGGGTACCACAAGGCCGACGACAACTGGAAGAGCCCGAAAACCATCGTGCGCAACCTGGTCTCGTGCGCCCGCGACGGCGGCAATTACCTCCTGAACATTGGGCCCATGCCGGACGGGTCCATTCCCGAAGAATCGGCGCGCATTCTGAATGCGGTCGGCGCGTGGGCGGAGAAGAACGGTAATTCGGTCTATGGCGCAGAACGGTGCCGGGTGAGAAACTCTTTGTTCGCAAACTTCACACGCAAGGGTAATGCGCTTTACATCCATGTCCATTTTTGGCCGGGTGAGACAGCGTCCATCGGCGGGCTTCAAACGAAGGTGAAGTCGGCGAGGCTGCTGGCTTCCGGAAAGCCCGTAAGTTTCAAGCAGGAGGACTTCCGTGTGCAATTCACGGGCCTCCCCGCGACTGCGCCGGACAACCCAGTGACGGTCATTGTGGCCGAATGCGAATCCGAGCCCCGGCAGGACATGGATAACATTCGCAAGAACCGCCCGAGAGGTCAGGTCGGGATCTGACCGAGCTGCGCGCGGGACGGCGGTCCGGCGTCGGGCACTACACTGAAGACAAATGACCCTTTGGACGCCGGAGGCCATCGAAGTGCCCGACGGTGGTGCCGGACTCGATGCACTTCTCGACGACGCGCCTGCCCGACCCGCGGTCTTCGCCGTCTGGCCGCGGGAAGGATCGCCGTACCTGGCTCGCACCGCACTGCTCCGCCGGCGTCTTCACCGGCTGCTCCGCGAGCGCGCGCATCCGTCCCGGCTGCTGAACCTGCGATCGGTGGCCGTGCGTATCGAATACCGGTTGACAGCGTCGTGGCTCGAAACGAACCTGGTGTTCCATGACGCGGCGCGCCTCCACTTCCCGGAGACTTACCTGAAGTTGATGAAGCTCCGGATGCCGCCGTACGTGAAAATCGTCCTGTCGAACCCCTTTCCCCGCAGCCACGTGACCAACCGGTTGAGCGGTTCCCCCGCGCTTTACTATGGCCCGTTCCGCACGCGGAACTCCGCCGAGCAGTTCGAGAGCCAGTTTCTCGATCTTTTCCAGATGCGCCGCTGTCAGGAGGACCTGGAGCCTTCGCCGTCGCACCCGGGCTGCATTTACGGCGAAATGAGCATGTGCCTGCGGCCCTGCCAGCAGGTGGTCAGCGCCGACGAGTACCGCAGCGAGACCGAGCGAGTGACGGAGTTTCTCTCGTCGGACGGCCGCTCGTTGCTCGACGCCGCGGTGCATGCACGCGACCGCCTGAGCGGGGAACTGAATTTCGAGGAGGCAGCGCGCCAGCACAAGCGCGTCGACAAGATCCAGCAGGTGCTCAAACTGCGCGACGAGCTTGCGCGGGAAATTTCGCGGCTCAACGGCGTCGCGGTGACGCAGTCGGTGGAGCCGGAGTGCGTCGAGTTATGGTTCGTTCTGGGAGGATGCTGGCAGCCTCCACATCGGTTCGGTTTTGAAGTCGCCGACGGCAAGACCGTCTCGATGGACCACCGGCTGCGCGAAATCGCCGAGTCGATCGAGCCGCGAAAGCTCGCCCGGGGTGAGCGGCAGGAGCACCTCGCACTCTTGGCGCGCTGGTTCTATTCGAGCACGCGCGACGGGGAATGGCTTCCTTTCGACAGCCTCGAAACGCTTCCCTACCGCCGCCTGGTCAACGCAATTTCGCGCGTGGCTCATCCTGCCGAACGGAACTGATTTCCAATTCTCCGGTGATACAATGCAGCGGGACCGATATGGACAAGGTGAGCACTCTGCGCAGGGAAATAAACGAATACTGCGCCGCCCACGCCGACACCACGCAGGCCGGCCGCTACGCCCGCTACTTCACCGAAGGGTACGACGCCTGGGGGCTGATGGGGAATAAGCACGCCCTGTGGACCGAGATGGAACCCGAGTGGATAGAGCGCTACGGCGGCATCGGACTTCGCGGCTTTCTGAAGCTCGGCGAAATGCTGTTTCGGGACGGCAAGTACGAAGAAGGCGCGCTGGCGATCCGCTTCGTGAAGCACTTCCGCGAGGAGATCGACGCGAAAGCGCTCGACGGGCTGGCGAAATGGTTCGCGGCGGGCATCGCCAACTGGGCGCACACCGACGTGCTGTGCGGGGAGATCCTCGCCCCGCTCCTCGAAGGGGGACGGATCGAACTCGACGCGCTGGCGTCTTGGCGGGAGGCGCAGTACAAGTACCAGCGGCGCGCCGTGCCGGTTGCGATGCTCGGCCTGCTCAAGACGAAGACGAGTGCGCGGCCGCTCCTGGAGTTTCTGAGGCCGCTGATGATGGACGCCGAGAAAGTCGTCCAGCAGGGACTCGGGTGGTTCCTCCGTGAGACGTGGAAGAAGCAGCCGAAGCCGGTCGAGGCGTTCCTGCTCGAATGGAAGGACCGCGCACCCCGCGTCATCTTCCAGTACGCTACGGAAAAAATGACGCCCGACGCCCGCGCCCGCTTCCGCCGCGCCCGCACGTAACCGGCGCGTGGTTCTACAATCTAGGAAACGTAGTCGGCTCGGAGCGAGGACGATTGCGATGCGAGAACGAGGGTTCTTCCTGCTCCTTCTGCTGGTATCGATGGTTGCGTCTCTCCCGGCGCAGCGCGAGCCAGGCCAGTCGGTGAAACTGGACCTCAAGGTCGACGGCGAGCGCTTCACGCGATTCGCGCCGGTCACCTTTACCGTTTTGCTGCTCGACGTCAACAACTGGCCGGCGAAAGCCGCCGTCGACACGCCGGTCCACATCAGCTTGCGCACTTCCCCGAAGGATGCAGTTCAATTGACCACCGTCACCGTTCGCCGGGGTGAATCCTCCGTTTCGGGGCGGCTCAGCGGGCTGCCTCTCGGGGGCGTCGTCTATCTCTGGGCAAAGAGTCCGGGACTGTTGGCGGGCGGCGTGAGCCTGAAGGTTCGCGGTGGTGTGCCCATCGCCAAGCCCGCTCCGGGCATTCCGCCGCCACAACCGGCGCCGGCGCCGTCGGGCGAACCCCCTCTGATTCCTGTCGCCCTGAGCTTCAGCCCGCAGCGCGACTTCTGGGCGAACGGCAAGGATCCGGTGACGCTGAGCGCGTTCTATATGGGGGCGGGCGCGGGTTCGCCGTCGGAAATCAAACTCCGGTTCGCCGACGGAACCGGCACGCTGAACCCGAACCCTCTGGTCATCCCGCCCGGCAGCGACGAAGGCCGCGCGAAGCTGACGTTCAACCACGCGGGTCCCGTCGAGGTGAAGTTCCTGCGCGCAGATCCGCAGGTGGCGCTTGAAGGCGGATCCGGCTTCCGCTTCAATTTCGTTCCGCCGCCAGCGACTCGCCTTCGAGTTTCCGTAAGCCCACCGGTGATCACGCTCGCCGAAACCGCGACCGTGATCGTCGAACTGCTCGACGATGACCGCCGGCCGGCCGCGAGCGCCACGGAAACGCCGGTCACTCTGAGGATTGAGCAGGGCGGGGGATCGCTGGCACAAACCGAGGTCTCAATTCCTCGCGGCAAATCGAGCGCCCAGACGGAATTTCGTCCGGTATGGCGGGGGGCGACGGCGATCGCCGGCTCGGCGGCCGGGATCGAGTCGCAGGCCGGCGCGGTGACTGTCACGCTGCCGGTCGCTCTGATGCTCCTGTCGGCGCTGGGCGGGCTTGCCGGCGGCTTCCTCGCGGCGCTTCCGAAAGAGCGCCGCCGGAAGGGCTGGTGGCGGGATCCGAAGGTGCCGATCCGTCTCGTCATCGGCACGCTGACGGGCTTCTTCCTGTATTGGGCTGCAAGCCTGGGGCTGGTGAGTTTCGTGCCACGCGCCGTCCTGATGAACCCGATCAGCGCGGTCGTCGTCGCGATGATCGGCGGATGGCTGGGAACAGGCGTTTTCTCGCTGATTATCAAGAAACCTGACGAAGCGAAACCATAACCGCCACCGGGGTCATTCTTCGCTGCAACCCGAGTCGGTGTGTGGTGCGTCTCAAGAAGTGTTGGAGGAGACGATGCGGCGACGATCGCACTGGATATTAGGGCTGGCGGCTGGAGCAGCACTGTTCCTGACGGGCTGCGGAACGGTCAAGATCGGACGGGTTCTTTCCGATCCGTATCACTATCACAACCGCGACGTGCGAGTGGAAGGGAACGTAACCCATTCGTTCGGCGCGTTTGCGGCCGGGGGCTACCAGATCGACGACGGTACCGGCAAGATCCTGGTGATCTCGAACCGTGGCGTTCCATCCAAGGGAGCGCGCGTCAGGGTAAGCGGCACGGTGACGAGCGGTGTCACCGTGATGGGCCGCTCGTTCGGCACAGCGATCCGCGAGAATAAACACAAGCTCACAGGATTTGTGCCGCCGGGTTAGTCGTCATTCACGGCCGATTCACCGCGTTTCTAGATCCCGCGGCATAACGCCGCGGCGGAACCCGCCGAACTGGAAAGGGAGCGGGCTGTATTCCCCGGCGAGATCGACGTTTGATTTCGCCGGGATTTTTCTCTCCATCCCGACCGCCCAGTAACAGGCGTTGACGAGCAGGCGGCGCATGCCTTCGCTGATCAAATCCTGCGAGGCCCCCATGGTGGTCGTGAACACGCGGGCTTTCTTTCCACGGGCGCTCGTGTACGTCTTGGTCCAGGCGACGGGCATCATCGGGTTGTTCTGCGGCCCGGCGACGGGCGGGTCGTCCGGCTGCATTCCTTCGAGCACCTGACCGAGGATGAGAGGTGTGCTGTCGCCGGGGAGCGGCAGGCGGAGGGCGTAGACGTCCGTCGGCCCCCAGATGTCGCCGTCGCGGATGCCGCGAAGGACCGGATGGTTCTCCTGGCCCTTGGCAACGATGCCGCGGGTGCTCTGTTTGCCGTGCTGGCCGTGGTGCCGGATCCAGGTTTCGCCGAGCACTTGCCGGCCGAAGCCGCCATCCCACTCTTTGCTGTTCCAGCTATAGCGCTGATACGTTTTGCTGGTTTTCAGGTCGAAGGCGTGGGTGGCGGTGCGCAGCGCGACGACCGGCCGGCCCGACTCGACGTAGTCGACGATGTGCTTCATCTGGCCATCCGGCAGATCCCGGAATCGGGTGAAGATCACCATCAGGTCAGCGGCGGCGAGGGTTTCGAGGCCGGGGATGTTGTCGTTGCGGTTGGGATTGATCGTGCCATCCGACGGGTCGATGGCGAAGAGCACGGTGCACCGGAAGCCGTGGCGCATCGAAAGGATTTTGGCGAGCTGAGGCAGGGCCTCTTCGGAGCGGTACTCCTCGTCGCCGCTGACGAACACGATGTGCTTCCCCTTGCCGGGACCTTTGCCGCCCTCGAAGACCAGACCGGCAGCGTGGATCGCGATGGCTCCTCCGAGCAGCGTCGCAAGAAGGCGCGTTTCGAGGCGCATTCTGTCCTCCCTTCGTTCGAAACGGAAATGCTATCACTCCGGGACTGGCGAGGCTCTCGGGTATGATGAACAGACTGGCATTCGCAAGGGGAAGAGACGGTCGATGAGCGCAACACCCGGATACATTCTGGCTCCCGGTATCGAGGAAGCCGGCCGTATCACGAGGATTGCGGACTCTGTGATTCGCAACCTCGAAATCACGTACTGTTACCACAGGCTCTCCACGGCCTTCTCGTCGCGAACCGGACCGTGTGCGAACTGGTGCACATTCGCCACGTGGGCGTCACGGCAGGCCGGTCGAACGATCCGTGCTGAGGACCTACACAGGGAATTCGAGCGCCGGCTCGCGTTGGGAGCTGAATTCCTACATCCGGTGCAGTCGCTGTGGCGGGTTCTGCTGCGGCGAGGGTTGCTCGATCCCGCCACCCGGCTTGGGAAGGTGGTTCAGGAGATTCACAGCCCGTTCGACGCGTTTGAGCGCGCGAACAGTGCGGTTTCGCGCGGAAACTGCAAGGTTTTTGACGAAATTGGGCGCGAATTTGCACGTTTTGTGCACGTTTGTGCACCTGACGTGGCCCCGGAGTCCGCAGAGTTTCAAAACTTCCTCAAGGGGCTCCGGCCCGGTCCGCCGCCGGAAGGGCAGGACCTGTTGCGGCAGGCGTTCCTCCACTACCAGCAGCAGTGCAGGGCAGCTTCGCCGAAGGTCAAGGCCGAATTTGTGTTGCTGGCGAACCTGGAGATCGGCCTGCACGAACAGACGCGGCTTCAACCGGAGATCCGGGAAGCACTCGAAGCGCCGTTAGTGACGGCGCAGGACCTGGGCAAGCGCGTCGCGGAGGCGTTGTTTCCGGGCGCGGCGGAGTGGCGAGAGATGTTCCGCCGGCCCGTGGTGGCGGTGTTGGAGCGGCTGGGACGCAGCGTACAGCGCTTTGCGGTGGAGTTAAGTCGTCAGGTGGTCACGGATTCGCTGATGGCCCTGGCGATTCCGGGCACGGTGCTGGCGCTCGGGAAGCACTTGAATGAGCCGATCCCGGAGGTGCTGCGCGACGTGGAAAGTCCCGAACTGATTAGCCTGCTTGAGAAATTTGAGCCCTCGGCCGGGACGCCTGACGATTGTGGAGCGAAAGACTGGGCTGAACTCGTTGAGCGTATGCATTACATCGCACACCTATTCCGGGCGTACCACTTGAGGCCTGAGCTGTTCGAGACGCCGTTTACGCCGGAACAAGTGCGGTGCTTTCAGTCGGGCACTGTGCCGGACGGGGAGTTGTAGGCCTTCCGGGTTCTCAACGGGCGCGGGGGACTTCGCTTGCTTTCCAGGCTTCGAGCTCGGCGCGGAGTCGGCGGAACATCTCGGGGTGTGCGGCAGCGATGGTGCGGCGTTCCTGCGGGTCCTCGCGGATGTTGTAGAGGAAGTCGGCGCCGTTGATGCGCAGGAGCTTGAAGTCGCCGCGCATGGCGGCGTGCATGTTGTAGCCCTCGCTGGTCCACTCCCAGAACAGAGTGCGCTCGGGAAGTTGCGCCTTTCCGGTCCAGACATCGAGGATGTTAATGCCGTCGACCTTCCAGGCAGGGTCGATCGTTCCGCCGCCGGCGTTGACGAGGGTTGGCATGAGATCGGTGGAATGCACCGACTCCTCGAACTTCCGGCCGGCCGGAATGCGGCCGGGCCACGACACGAAGGCGGGCTCACGGATGCCGCCCTCCTCGAGGCTGCGCTTCTGGCCGCGGAACGGCCGGTTACTGTCGTGGAAGTTCGACGCGCCGTTGTTGCCGCTCTCGAAGGTGGCCCCGTTGTCGCTGGTGAAAACGACCAGCGTGTTCTGGGCGAGCCCATTCTCCTCGAGCGCGCGCATCACTCGCCCGATACCGGCGTCCATGCGGTGAATCATGGCCGCATAAGCGGCGTTTCGGGGCGTTTTGGGGTCCTTTTCGGGGAATTTTCCGCGAAATTTGGCCATTTCGTCCTCGGGCGCCTCCACGTGGAAGTGCGACTCGATGTAGGCGAGGTACAAACAGAAGGGGCGTGCGCGATGCTCACCGATGAACTTGACCGCCTCATCGGAGAAGAGGTCGGCAGTGTAACCGTTAACGGGAACTTCCTGGCGTCCGCGGAAGAGCGTCTTCGGGAAGTGCTCCCAGGCGTGCCGCGCGTCGAGGAATCCGAAAGTCGAGTCGAATCCCTGGTCGAGCGGATGGAGGAACGAGCCGTCCCGGAGCGCTCCGTGGTGCCACTTGCCGATCAGCGCGCTGGTGTAGCCTTGCGGCTTCAGCGCTTCGGCGAAAGTAACCTCGGAGGCCGGCAGATCGTCTCCGTTCCGTTTCACGCCGTTGTGGATGGTGTACTTACCAGTCAGCAGGCA
Organism: Bryobacterales bacterium; assembly: GCA_016880505.1. Lineage (GTDB taxonomy): Bacteria > Acidobacteriota > Terriglobia > Bryobacterales > Bryobacteraceae > JAEHDI01. Next base: position 7,715 of record JAEHDI010000160.1, read on the forward strand.
AGCGCGGGAGGGCGCGCAGACGGTGGCGGCGCTGTACCAGCGGGTGAAGGTCGTGCCCTGAGAGGCGAGCCTGTCGAGGTTGGGGGTGGGCCATTCCTTGCGGCCATTGAAGCCGACGTCCCCCCAGCCAAGGTCGTCGGCGAGGATAAAAAGAAGATTCGGCCGCAGCGTCTGCGCCGGCAATGCGAGGTCACCCAGCACACCGGCGCCGGCGAGCCGTAGCATATCGCGCCGGGTGAAATCGCTCATTTCTTACCCCCCGCCCAGTCAATTGCGTTCTTAGTGAGCCGGCGGAAGCCGGGATGGATGTGGGCGAGCCGATCGTGTCCGAGTTGAATGTAGACGACTCGCGATTTCGAGTACGGGCTGATCCACGCGACGGGGCCGTCGCTGGTCGGTTCCCCCGTCCTGAGCAGCACCTGGACGTCCGGCGCGATCCACATGCCTTTGTACGTCTCGTCCCAGATGTGCATCCGCGGGGCGCCGGCGATGACCGGGTGCTGCCCCACGGGCTCGACGAACATCTCGACGTCGTGCTTGTACGTGGAACCGGGCATGCCGCCCTCGGGCTTCAGTAGATACTTACCGTGAACGAGTTCTTTCGACCACCAGTCCCAAGCGGGATAGTTGGCGATGGCGTGGTGGATCACAACGAGACCTTTCCCGCTTTCGGCGAAATCAACGAGGTTCTTCTTTTCGGCCTCGGTGATGTCCTCCGGCTTGTCGTGCATGTTATAGAACACGACGACGTCGTACTTCGGGCGGATGTCTTCGCGGAAGGCTTCGTGACTGGTCACCGAATGATCCCAGGCGATGTCGGGGTAACCCTCGAAGAGGGTATAGAACGACGTGTCGAAGGAATGACCGCCAGTGACGACGAGCACACGCAGACGGTCCGCCGCAGGTTTGGCGGGATCGATCGCCGCCGGCAGGGTGACGGCTCCCGTGGCAGCCCACTCCGTGCCGCGGACGAACGTCGTGACGAAACCGGGCTCCCTCATCGAGGCGAGGTCGTGGCCGAGCGCGGTATGGAAGACACGGCCCTTGCCGTAGTCCACGGTCCAGAGGATCGGCTCGTCCTTGCCTGTACCTTTCATCTTCGGATCGTCATACGCGGAGGCGAGGATTTTGGCGCCGGGCTGCATCCGCATGTTGTGGTAAAGCTCGTCGGTGGCGAGGAACGATTCGCGCATGCCTTGGGCAACGGGGTGACTCGGGTCGGCGAACTTCACCTGGAAGGAGTGCAGCAGGCCATGGCCGGTCTTCGGTTCCTGTTCGGACCAGATGCCGCCGATCATGCGGGCGTATTCGGGCCACGCAGGCTCGACGAGATTGATGCGGACGTGTCGGTCGCCGAGTACGGGCAGGCCCGAGAACGCCCAGGATGCGCCGTGGACAGCGACGAGGCCTTTACCGGATTTGACGAAGTCCTCAACCGCCTTCTCTGTGGCGGCGCCCCAGCGGGGACCGTTGTAGTCGAGCACGATCACCTGATAGGCGGCGAGGGTTTCGGCGGTTGTACCCGCGGGCTCCTCGACAACGCGAACGTCGAAGCGGCCGGTGTCGAGCAGGTACCTCCTCAGCGCCGGCGTGGTGGTGCGCCAGTCGTGGTTATTGCGGCCGGAGAAAATAAGGGCGCGGATCTTGCCCTGTTCGAAGAGCGGAAGCGTGGTTTGCGCTGGAGCCAAAGCGCAGAGCGAGAACAGGACCGCGAGTCCG
>JAEHDI010001208.1 GCA_016880505.1 Bryobacterales bacterium
AGTAGAGGGCGAAGAAGGCGCCAAACACCGCTATGGGCACGCCCAGCAGCACGCTGAAGGGGAGAGTCCAGCTTTCGTACTGCGCTGCCATGATGAGGAAGACGACAAAGAATGCCAGGCCAAATACCGTTGCCGGCGAAACCCCTTGTGCCGCCTTCTGCTCCTGATACGACATGCCACTGTAGTCGAAGCCCATCTGGCTGGGCATGGTTTTGCGGAAGACGTCCTCCAGGACCGCCATTACCTGGCCGGAGCTATAACCGGGCGCCGCCGAGGCGTTAATCTGCACACAGTTGAACAGGTTGTAACGCATGATGAACTCGGCGCCACTGCGCGGATACGTGCTGGTCAGTGTGCTCAGCGGCACCATTTCGCCCGCAGCATTGCGGACGTAGAACTTGCCGAGATTTTCGGCCTTAGCGCGGAAGGGCCCGTCCGCCTGGATATACACCTGCCATTGCAACCCGAAGCGGTTGAAATAGTTGATCAGTGAACCGCCCATGAACGTCTGTATGGTTTCGTACAGGTTGCTCAGCTGGATCTGCTGAGTCATCGCTTTTGCGTTATCGACTCGTACTCCGATCTGCGGAGCTCCAAACAGTGCGGTGGTCATCACCCCCTGCAGCTCCGGGCGTTTGCGAGCTTCGGCCATGAAGACTTGCGTGTTCTTCGCTAGAAACTCGATGCCGCTGCCGCTCCGGTCTTCGAGGATGAAAGTAGCGCCTCCGGAAGTTCCAACGCCGGGGATGGCGGGCGGCGGGAACGAGAACGCCACTCCTGATTTAACTTTGGAAAGCGCCTGCTGCAGGTGGGCCTTGATCCCCGCGTAGCTGGTCTCTGGAGTCTTGCGTTCGTCCCAGGGCTTCAACGAGACGAAGAAAAAAGAACTGTAGGTGGCATTCACGCCGCTGAGCATGCTGTATCCCATGACCGAGCTCACGTATTCGACGCCGGGCGTTTCCATGATGATTTGTTCCAGCTCCCGTGCGGCTTCCGAGGAGCGTTGCAGCGACGATGCGTCCGGCAGCTGCAAACCGGCATAGAGGTAACCTTGGTCTTCGTCGGGCAGAAAGCTCCCAGGAATTTTCTTGCCGAAGAAGCCAGCGCCCACGACGAGCAGGCCAAGCAGCAGGAAAGAAAATCCTGCCTTGCGGATCAAGTGATGACATGCGCCTACATAACCATCGGTGGCCTTGCCGAAGACGCGATTGAACCAGCGAAAGAAAGCCCCGAGCGGCCCCCAGGCTTCCTTCCTAGGCCGCAGCAGCATGGCAGAAAGCGCGGGACTGAGCGTCAGCGCATTGAACGCCGAGAACAGCACCGAAATGGCGATGGTCACTGCGAACTGTTTGTAGAGCTGCCCGGTGATGCCGGGGACGAAGGCCGTGGGAACAAAAACCGCCGCCAGGATCAGGGCGATGGCAATCACAGGTCCGGAAACTTCCTCCATCGCCTTGACGGTGGCATCATGCGGTGACAATCCCTGCTCGATGTGGTGCTCCACCGCCTCCACCACGACAATGGCATCGTCCACCACCAATCCGATAGCCAGCACCAGCCCGAAAAGTGAAAGCGTGTTGATGGAGAACCCAAGGAGGGGAAAAACCATGAAGGTTCCGATCAGCGAGACCGGAACTGCGAGCAGCGGGATCAGCGTGGCTCTCCAGCCCTGGAGGAAGATGTACACCACTAGGATGACGAGAATCAGAGCTTCGACCAGGGTGTGCTCGATTTCTTTGACGCCGGCGCTGACCGCAAGCGTTGTGTCGAGTGCAACGATGTAATCAAGTCCCTGGGGGAACCGCCCTCTTGCTTCCTCCATCATCTTGAGGATCTTAGCTCGGGTTTCCAGCGCGTTACTCCCGGGGGTTAAATAGATGGCGATGAGGGCAGCCGCCTGTGCTGGTTTCTTGTCTCCTGCCACTCCCAACCGCGCCATGTACGAGTAATATTGCGATCCCAGTTCCACTCGAGCCACGTCCTTCAGTCGCAGGACGGAGCCGTCGGGCTGGGCGCGAACGATGATCTGATCAAACTCTTCGGCCGTGGGCAACCGACCGGGTGCCCGCACGTTATAAGTGAACTGCTGACCTTGTGGAACCGGCTCGCCGCCGACCTGGCCGGCGGGATTCACCCGGTTCTGCGCCTGCACCGCATTGGTGATGTCAGGCACGGTAACGCTGAGACTCGCCAGCCGGTCAGGATTGACCCAGATCCGCATCGCATATGGCCCGGCGCCGAATACCTGCACTTGTGAAACTCCGGGTATGCGGGTCAACGCATAATTCAAGTTGATGGTGGCGTAGTTCGCCAGGAAGATGTTGTCGTACACGCCATTGGGAGAATAGACATCGAGCAGCATGAACGGCGCGGTCGTACCCGGCTGCACAATCACTCCCTGCTGAGTCACCTGACTGGGCAATTGCGAGTTGGCTTGTCCGGTCCGCATCTGCGCCAGAATCTGGTCGGTGTTAACGTCGGTTCCGAGCTGGAAATCGACGTAAACCGTCCCGCCGCCG
>JAEHDI010001209.1 GCA_016880505.1 Bryobacterales bacterium
AAGAGCTGATATACAGTGTGGTGGTGGCTTATCGAGTTGGAGTGATCTGCAAGGGCTGCCGGCGGAGAATAGAGATCGAGGATGAGTACATTCGAGGTGTACGAGCAATAGAAATGGCCGCAGCCCTGTATAAGCCGATCGGAAAGACTTTTCCAGATTTTGTGAATGTGGCTTGGCGAGAAACATTGACCTGCGGAAATCCGGATTGCGGGAAAACGCACGAGTACAGGGGTGACGATTTGCTGCTTTACGACGGCTAGGCCGCCTCGGGCGTCTGCTGCACGCTCTCACTTCGAACACCGATCGAAACTTCAGTGCTATCGCCCCGGTCTCGCCCAGTCTGGAACCATTCAGCCTCACTTCTTGCCGGTGCGCAGACCCTGATACCAGACGTAGCGGTCGAATTCCTCGCCGCGACCGTACGCTCGGGGATCGCCGCTGGCCTTCAGCTCCGCCATCAGTTGCGCGTCGAGACGTTTCACCACTTCCGTGTAGCTTGCCTTGGCGGCCACGTTGCTCATCTGGAAAGGGTCCTCACGAAGATCATAGAGCTCGCGTTCCGGACGTTTGCCGGCGGCGAGTGCGTACAGCCGCTCGACCCCAGGATCGCTCCGGTGCGTGACCAGGTAAGCCTTTGTTGGACCGGCATCAATATCAGCCAGAGCCTTGAACGTCTGACCCGCGAGTTCGTCGAATGAGAACGGCCGAGCGCCGCGGTCTTCGAGACCGTTGGGATCCCCCGCAGGCCAGCGGCGGGGCTCGAAGTTGCGGATATAAAGAAACTCACGCGTGCGGATTGCGCGCATCGGGTATCCGCCGAGGGCTTCACCGCGACAGGGAACATGCCGTTCCATGCCCGTCAATACGTGGCTGCGCTGGGGGTCCACTTTGCCGGCCCGCTTCGATGTCAGGATTGGCAGGAGACCGCGGGCGGTCATCTGCGATGGCGGCCGGATTCCCGCAGCTTCCAGGAACGTAGGCGCCAGGTCGGCCAAGCTCACGAAGTCTTTCACCTCGCGGCCGCCGCTCACTCGTGAGGGCCACGAGACGGCCAGCGGAACGTGCGTGCCGGGGTCGTAGATGGTGGCTTTCGCACGAGGGAACGGCCAGCCGTTATCTCCAGCCATCACCACGATGGTGTTATCGAGTTCGCCGGTTCTCTCGATCATGGCGAGCAACTCGCCGGTTTCGCGGTCGAAGCGCTGTACTTCCAGAAGGTAGTCGGCGATGTCGCGGCGCACAATTTCGTGGTCGGGCAGATATGGCGGGACACGTACATTCTGCCAACGGAGACCGGCCGCGGCTCCGCTGTCGCGGCCGTATGGCCGGTGCGGGTTGCCGCTGCCGAACCAGAAGCAGAATGGAGCGCGCTTCGGCCGTGCTGAAAGAAACGCGGTGAAATCCTGGTAGCGCGATCCGGCCGGATTTCGCTTCCTGCCGCCGGGAGCCTCGTCGCCTGGCGCCCAACCTTTGCCGGTGAAGCCGACGTGGTAGCCTTCCGCCTCCAGGATATCGGGGTACACAGGAAACTGGACCGGAAGCGTTCCCCCTAGATTTGCTCCCTCTCCCAGACGCCAGTGCCACTGTCCGGTCAGCATCGCGGCCCGCGAGGGCGTACACGAAGGCGAGCTCACGAACGCGTTGGTGAACCGCACACCTCTGCGCGCCACCCGGTCGAACACGGGCGTTTTGACCACGGGGTCGCCGGCAATGGAGGCGAAGGGCCATCCCCAATCGTCAGCAAGAGCAAACAGAATGTTCGGCCGCCTCTCGGGGCGTCGCGCGATAGCCGGAGCCGCCGCTATGACTGCGGTACACCTCAATAAATCCCGCCGCGTGCTCATCATGCGTTCTCTTCAAGGGTACAACCTGACAGCCGTGTCGAAGGCATTCTTTTCGGATTGACGTCAGAACCCGTGGAAACAGAGGTGCGGCATCGTCTGTACATGGCCGGAGCGCTTTTCCGCGTGCGAGACGAGGTCGCGTAGCCGCCTCCGCTCCGCGCTATTATGGATCGTCGAATGACAAGACGAGAGCTTCTGGCGGCCGGCACCGCTCTGGCGCCCGCACTGGGCGCGGCCAAACCCATCGACCGTCTTCGCATCGCCGCCATCACGGACGAGATCGGCAAGACGCCGGATGACGCAATCGCCTTTGCCCGCGAGTACGGGTTGCGCTGGGTGGAGCTGCGAAGCGTGCCGGGGGCGCGCCACGAGTATGCCCTCCTCCCCGAGCACGAGGTCATGCTCACGGCGGCAGCACTAGCCGGCCACGGTCTCAAGGTCTCTTTTCTCAACACCTCACTGCTGAAATTCGCCTGGCCGGGTACCGAACCGGTCCGCCGCCGCAACGAGACACCCGAGGCGCGCGCCCAACGCCTGGAAGCCGAAAAGGTCCGTTTCGGCCGCCGCATGGACGATCTGAGCACCGCCATACGGAACGCGCACATCCTGGGAGTGGACAAGATCCGGGTCTTCACGGGAACGCGCGTGGCTGAACCGCGCGCGCTGTTTCCGCGCATCGCCGAGGTGATCGGTGAGATGGCGATGGTCGCCGAAAAGGAGAAGATCTCGCTTGCAATCGAGAACGAGGCCTCCTGCAACGTCGCCAGCTCGGCCGAGCTCGCCGCCCTGCTCGAGGCCATACCGTCCCGGCGCGTGGGGCTGAACTGGGATCCGCAAAACACCCTTGGAACGCAAGAGGTCCCGTTTCCAGACGGCTACAACATCCTGCCCAAGAAGCGCATCCTCAACGTGCAGATCAAGGGCAAGGGCATCATGCCGGCCAGCTCCCAGAAGCTAGACTGGAAGGCGATCTTCCAGGCGCTCGTGCGCGACGACTACGAAGGAAAAATCGGCCTGGAGACCCACATCTTCGACGGTACCCTGATCGAGGCCTCACACATATCCATGAAGGAGATCCTTCGCATCGTGGGCGAATTGTATGGGGGCCGGATGCCGGGGTAGGCAGGAGGCAGCCATTGTTGACAGGACGAAGAGACTTTCTTTCCGCGGCGTTGACCACCGCTGGCCAGGCTCGAAGCACGTCGAGGCTCGCGCCGGACAAGTTGGGCATTCCAGGACCCTTCCCGGGCAAGGTCGCAGCGGTCCGCCATCCCGGGTGCATCGTTTCCGACAACTACCAGAAAGAGCCGGTGAAACAGATGATCGAGCGCGGGATGCTCGAGCTGACCGGCGCTCCAACCTGGGTGGATGCCTGGCGCGTGTTCGTCGAACCCGGCGACGTTGTTGGAATCAAACTTAACCCTAACGGCGCGCCGCGCGTGATTTCCGCGCCGGAGGTGCTGCACCCAGTCATCGACGGGCTGAGGCAGGCGGGATTGAAACCACGCGACATTGTAGTATTCGACCGCAACCACTCGTTTATCGTGCGGGCGGGTTACGACAAGTGGCTCCCGGAAGGCGTGCGCTGGGCCTGGGCTTCGGAGACCTACGATCCGATTCAGCTCGATATGGACGGCTACGACCCAGACTGCTACGCCGAGCTCCCGGTGATACAGCCCGGACAGAATCCCAACGACCGGCACTTCCGCAGATCGTACGTGGCCAAGTTCGTGACGAAGGAGATCAACAAGCTGATCAACATCCCGGTGCTGAAGCACCATCAGTCGGCCGGCGTCACTCTGGCCTTGAAGAACATGGCATACGGGATGGCCAATAACGTAGCACGCAGCCACCAGAACAGCACGCTGCACTGTACTTCGGTCTTCATTCCGGCCATCGTCGATCTTCAGCCCTTCCGGCAAAAGGCGGTTCTTCACATCGTTGATGGCGTAAAGGGCGTGTATCACGGCGGGCCGTCCGCCAGACCCCAATACATCTGGGAACACAAGACAATCTACTTCTCTACGGATCCGGTCGCGGTCGACAAAATTGGCTGGAAGGCGCTGGACAGGAAGCGAGCGGAGATGGGGATGGCGGCCATCGCGCTGTCCAAGCCGGACAAGGTCAGCACGCGCCTGAACTGCCAGACCGAGCACATCGAGATCGCAGGTGCGTTGGGGCTCGGCGAGTTCGACGACGCCAAAATCGATCTGCGGAACATCGAGCTCACCTGACGCCCGCCGCGCCGAGGCCCTTCGGGCGGCGGACCGGAAAGGAAGGTGCTGATGCCACCGATCGTAAGAAGAAGTCGAAGAGAGATGCTCGGCCTTCTGGGCCTCGGTGCGGCTCGCGGCCTATCCCAGAGCGCGGGCCTGCCGAAGCGGCCCAACATCCTGGTCATCTACACGGATGACCACTCCTACCGGACTATCAGCGCGTATCCGGAAGCGTACCCCTGGGTTCGCACGCCGGCTATCGACGGGCTGGCCAGGCAAGGCGTGCGCTTCACCGCTGCGTACAATGGCGCCTGGTGCATGCCTTCACGCGCGACGCTGCTGACCGGCCATCACCAGTTTGGCGTGCAGTCGATGCGCATGGAAGGTCCCTATCCCGGCAGTACCTACGACCCTCAGAAATGCCCCTTCTGGCCGAAGGTGTTTCGATCGAACGGCTACTTCACCGCCCAGATCGGCAAATGGCACACGGGCACCGACACGGGTTATGGCCGGGACTGGGATTTTCAACTTGTCTGGAACCGCCCCAAATACACCGAAACCAGCGCAAACTACTACTACGATCAACCCATCACCTACCATGGCGGCAAGACGGAGGTCCTCAAGCGCTACTCGACGGATCAGTATACCGATTGGGCGGTCGATCTGATTCGCGGCAACGGCAGGGACACTCGGAAACCGTGGTACATGTGGCTCTGCTACGGAGCGGTCCACGGACCCTACACGCCTGCCGAGCGCCACCGCAACGAGTACGCGGGAGTGGATTTCGATACGCCGGCCGACATCTTCCCTCCGCGCCCCGGTAAGCCGGAATGGGCCCAGAGAGTGAATCATTGGCAGAGGGACCGGGACGGCCGGCCGTCGGCAGGTGGGCGCTCGCTTAACGCGTGGGTTCGACAGTACCACCAGGGCGTGTTCGGTCTTGATGAAGGGGTGAAGCGACTGATGGACGCACTGAAGGAAACAGGGCAGCGCGAAAACACGCTTGTCATCTTCACTTCAGACCAGGGCCTTGCCTTCGGCCAGCACGGATTCCTGGGTACCAAGATCGCGGCCTATGATGCCAACGTCCGTTCACCCTTGATCTTCTCAATGCCCGGCCAGGTTCCGGAAGGACGCGTCTGTTCCGCGCCCGTGGCCGGAGTGGATCTGGTTCCGACGATGTTCCGGTGGGCGGGAATCGAGCTGCCGTGGGAGATGCACGGCCACGATCTTACGCCGTTGCTGAGGGACCCTTCGGCGGATTGGCCTTACCCCGCAATGCTTGTCGCCACGGGGCAGAAGTTCGGTTCCGACACCGATGTTATTCCAGAGGGCAAGGACGCGTTTCATGCGGACGTTCCCTGGTACGTGATGGTGCGGGACAAACGGTACAAGTACGTTCGCCCGCTGATTCACGACCTCGAGGAGTTATACGACCTCCAAGAGGATCCAGAAGAACTGGACAATCTTGCGGTGAAGTCCAGGCACCAGAGCACGCTCAAGCGGATGCGTGCGGCCGCGATTGCGGAACTGCGGCGGACCAAGGCCGGGTTCGTCGATCGGATGCCGACGGTGCGCCAAGTGGGGACGTGAGGAGAGATCTGCGCCGGGGGAGTTCGAACGCTTAGCCTTCCAGCCTGCCCAGGAAGGCGTGAACAGGCGTCGCCAGAGACGCCAGCAGATTCAAATTTTGCCGCTTGTCAAGATCCGAAACCAAATACACAAGGTGGTCCGGGCTTTCAAAGCCTGCGATCGCAAACCGTTGAACCCCTCCCGCATACATGGAGATCCCTGACTCCGAGAGTGCCGGAGCCAACTGATCTCTCCCGAAGGACTCGCCTTGGCCTTTCCGTGTAATCACCAGCGAGAGCAGTTTGGAGTCGCCCTGAAGCGCCAAGTGAACGAACTTGCGGCCGTGGTACGAGCACCGGTGGGCCATGACAACTCTGTACTGTTCCGACGTCCGCGCGTGGACGATTGAATACAGGCCACTGTATTCCGGGCCAAGTTCTGCGACCAGTTCCGCAGCCGGTGGAGGTTCCTTAGGCAGCTTCCGGAACACAGTGCAATGGACGTGGTCGCCCAAACCCACACGCAAGATCCCAGCCACTTTCCTGGAGATCGAGCCGATGTACGCCTCCTGCGCGCCGGTTGTCATGCGCAAGTGACCGAGTTGATACGCAATCCAGCCGCTCAGGAAGATGACCAGGGAGGCCGCGACCGTGATTAGCCGGCGCCCCCAACTCCAGCGCGCCGTACTTCGGGACTCATACTCTCGAAGGTTACGCCTGATTCTTGCGGCGAGGTACGGATCTTCCACCTCGCTTTGAACGGCACGCTTCAACTGGTCTGCAATTCGGGTTTTGATCGCGAGTTCCCTGGAGCAATCGGGGCACTCCGCGAGATGCGTGAGAATCTCCGGGTCCGGGCCGGCCGGCGGTCTGTTCCCTGTAGAGGCGTCCAGGGACCGAAGTGCGGCCTCGCAGAGCCGGCCACGCGCGGGAGTCTCACTCATGATCTTTTTCCCTTCCGGTTCGTGAGGCCGAATCGACCATCCATCCAGTCTTCAGTCGCACTGAAAGCAGCCATTCATTTCACTCTTGCCGGATCGGCGCCAGATTATTCCCGGCGTCAATCCGAGGGCACGGCAAACGGAAGGACACAGCGCGAAGACGGCGCTATGTCCTTCCAGAACAATGAGATGGTTCACCGTGCGGCCGCGAGCGTGACGGGCGACGAGAAGCTGGCTTCGCCGAGGAGCACCTGCGCCCAAGCGCAGTACACCTGGACTTTGGAGATATCGCGAACAAACGAGGGGACCTCGATTTCGCGTTTCTCGCCCCCTTTAATCTTGAAGGCGTCGAGCGTGTAGATCACTCCCTGCGAATCCACGACTCTCCAGGTCGGCGCCGGCGTGTCAGGCACCTTGAAGTCATTTGACACGCGGAGGATGTTCTTGCCGTCCTGGACAAGGTGCATCACCGTTCCGGTGTTTGCTTTCGGCCCGGCGAACATTGACGAGGTGTGAGCCATTTGGGCGGCTGCAACGCCGGTGACTACCAGCATCACCAGCGCAAAACTGAACAGGCGCGAAGCCTGCGTCCTATTCACTGTCTGCATTTCGATTCTCCTTTTGGATTGGTTGTGTTGCCTATTGCTCGACGATCTGAACGGCATGACCATCCGGATCGCGAACGATTACCGACTTGGACCTTCCCGCCTTGGAATCCTGGACGTCAACGACTCCCGTGGAAACAAAGGCGGAATGCGAATTGCGGAAGCATTGCGCGGCCTTGTCCGCGCTGATCCCCACGAAGTTTGTTTGCCAATGGACGAGGTCGTTCGGCGCTGCGTCTGCCGGATAGGAGCGACCGTTCCGGGGCGTCAGGTACTCGAGAAACTCGACACCCGGCCCTGCACCGGTCCGG
>JAEHDI010001210.1 GCA_016880505.1 Bryobacterales bacterium
ACGGTGTTCGCCGTGGGTTCCACCAGCGCCGCCACGTCGTAGCTCATCCCATCCGGGATGCGGTGCAGCAGCCGCTCCGGCATTTTGAGGTACTTCGTCAGCGACCCGTGGATGCCCCATCCCGGCGACCGCTTCATCGGGCAGATCTGGACGTTGCCCGTGCGGCACAGGTAGCAGTGGCCGCACGCCTGCGTATGCGGCTCGCCCACCACGCGCTCGCCCGTCTTGTAGTACTTCACGTCCGGGCCGGTTTCCACGATCACACCGGAGAATTCGTGGCCCAGAATCACCGGCGGCCAGTACGGGAACTTGTCGTGCAGGATGTGGACGTCGGTGCCGCAGATCCCGCTCGCCTTCACTTCGATGAGGACTTCACCCGGCCCCGGCGCCGGCTCGGGCATCTCCCGCAGCTCCAGAAAGCCCACGCCCTTCTGCGTCTTCATCAGCGCCAGCATCACGAGGCCCTCCCGCACCACCGTTCCATGAACCGCGCCAGGATCACGGCCCCCTGTGCGATGTCGTCCATCCGGATGTGCTCCTCGTTCGAGTGCGCGAACCGCAGGCTTCCCGGCCCGAACACTACCGTCGGGATGCCGAGCTGGTTGTTATAGAACCACGAGTCGCACGACGCCGTCATCGCCGTCACTTCGCCGGCCCCGTCCGCCTCCTGGCAGCACTCGCGCAAGCCGGTTACCAGCGGATGGCCCGCGTCGAGCACGTGCGCGTCGTGCCGGTACACGAACTCGAGCTGGGAGTGCTCGCGCAGCCACTCGTCGCCCTCGTTCCGGATCGCCTCGCGCATCTCGTCCATCACCTGGTAGCGCGTCTTGTTCGGAAGCAGCCCAAGCACGCCTTCCACCGTGGCGCGCGCCGGCGCCGTAGCCGGCCAGTCTCCCGCCGACAGCTTTCCGAACGTAATCGGCATCGGGTTCGGAAACGGGTCGAAGATCGGGATCCCGCGCGACGCCGCCAGCAGCCGCGCGTGGTAGCCCTCCAGGATCTCAATCACCCGGATGGCCATCTTCAGCGCGCTCACTGTATCGCCCGCGCGTCCGCTGTGTCCCGGCTTGCCGGTACAGACAACGCGAAACCAGACCGCCCCGCGCACCGACGAGAGGATCCGCATCTCGGTCGGCTCCATCACGATGCAGCCATCCGCCTTTTCGCCGCGCCTCGTCATCGCCAGCGTACCGTTTCCGCCGACCTCTTCCTCCACCACGAGGTGCGCCAGCACGTCGCCGTTCAGCGTCACGCCGAGCCGCTTCAACGCCAGCAGCGCCGTGAACAGCGCCGCCGCCTGCCCCTTCGCGTCGCACGCGCCGCGCCCCCGCACCACGCTCCCGTCCACTGACGGCTCGAACGGCCGCTCTTGTCCCTGCGACGCCGGCACCACGTCGATGTGCGTATTGAAGAGCAGCGAACGCCCGCCACCCGCGCCCTTTCGCGCCGCGCGAACGTTGAACCGCCCCTCGTACTCGATCCCGGGCACGGGGTCCGCGTAGTCCTCGTCCTGCCGGAGGGAGTTCGAGAGCGGTATCCGCTCGACGTCGCTGACCTCGGCGAATCGCCGCGCGACGTACTCCCTCGCCTCCTTCTCCTTTCCCGGAAGCGACGGGAAGCGGATCAGGTCGCACAGAAAGCGTTCGGCCTCTGGCAGCACCGCGGCGGCCGCATCGCGGATTTCGGAAACGCCAGGCAGATTCGTCATAGCAGCGACAGCGCCTTTTCGAAGATGTCGAGACTCTCGTGGGCCTCCGCCTCACTGATCACCAGCGGCGGGGCCACGCGGATCACGTTGCCGAAAATGCCGACCGATCCGATCAGGAGCCCGTGCTGCGCGGCGACGTCGATCATCTTTCGCGTGAGGTCCGGAGCCGGCTCTTTGGTCTTCTTGTCCTTCACCAGCTCGACGCCCATCACCAGGCCCATGCCGCGGACGTCGCCGATGTAAGGGTTCCGCTCCTGCATCTGGAGCAGCCGCGCCTTCATCAGATTGCCGATGCGCAACGCGTTCTCTTCAAGCTTCTCCCGCTTCATGATGTCGACCACCGCCGCAACCGCGGCTGACGAAACCGGGTTGCCGCCCATCGTGCTGCTCATCTCGCCCTGGCCCAGCACGCCGATCACGTCTCCCCGCGCGGCGATCGCCGACGCCGGCGGACCGCTGCCGATCCCCTTGCCGATGCACACCAGGTCGGGCGTCAGTCCTTCCCGCTCCATCGCGAAGAACTTGCCGGTCCGTCCGAAAGAGGACTGCACCTCGTCCAGCGTGTACAGCAGGCCGCGCGCGCGCAGCCACTGCTCGAGCCGCGGGAACCAGCCATCCGGAGCGAAGATGAAACCCGCCGCGCCGAGGTAGGCCTCGACGATCAAGCCCGCCAGGCTGCCCGTGCTGTTGGCGCGGACCGCATCGTCGATGTAGTCCAGGCACAACATCTCGCACGTTTCCGGCTTCGCCTTGAACGGGCAGCGGTAGCAATACGGAAACGGCACGCGGATCGCGCCGGGGATCGTCGGTCCGTAGCCTTTCTTCGGACCGGGCAGCCCTCCCGCCGTGAGCGCGGCGTACGTGCGCCCGTGGAAGCCACCGTAGAAGCTGATGATCTCGAACTTGCCCGTCTTCCGCTTCATGACGCGGATGGCGCCCTCGACCGCTTCGCTGCCCGTGCTTAGAAAGAAACACTTGTCGAGGTGCTTCGGCAGCACGCTCACCAGTTTCTCGGCCGCCTCGACCCGCGGCGCGTTGAGGCATTCATAGTTGTTCAGCAGCTTCGCCGCCGCGTCCTGCACTGCCTTCACGAGGTCCGGATGGCAGTGCCCCACGTTGGTCACCAGCACTCCCGAAGTCCAGTCGATGAACTTGTTTCCGTCCACGTCCGTGACCACCACGCCCGAAGCATGGTCCCACACCGTCTTCGCCTGGTAACCCGTGCACTGGGCTTCCACCTTCGCCCACCGGTCGAACAACTCCCTCGACCTCGGCCCGGGCAGCGGCGTCTTCACGTTCGCCACTTTCGCTGTCGCTGTACTCATGTCTTCTCCCTGGTGGCACAGGCTTTAGCCTGTGCTGCAATTACACGCTCGGCTTCCCGAGATACCGCGGCGCCTGGCCCGCCACGAATCGGTCGATCTCCAGCACGATCAGCTCTCGGATCCGCCACGCCGCGTCCTCGGAGTACCACGCCAGGTGCGGCGTCAGAATCGCGTTCGGCAGCCCGAACAGCGGATAGTCGGCCGGGGGCGGCTCAATGTCGAACACGTCGATACCCGCTCCGGCGATCGTGCCTTTCTTCAGCGCCTCGGCCAGCGCGTTGGCATCCACCATCGGCCCGCGCGCGGTGTTCACGAGGTATGCCGACCGCTTCATCATCGCCAGAGTCCCGGCGTTCACGATGTGCCGTGTTTCCGGAGTCAGCGGCGTGTGGATCGTCACGAAATCCGACTCGCGGAACACCGTCTCCTTATCCACCACCTCGATGCCAAGTTCCCGCTTCCGCTCGTCGGTAAGGTACGGATCGCAGATCAGGAACTTCACCCCGAAGGACGCCAACTTCTGGTACACCCGGCTGCCGATGCGCCCGCAGCCAATGATGCCCACCGTCTGTCCGGCCATCCGGAACACCGGGATCACCGGATTGAAGTCCCAGATGCCCCGCGCCGACGAATCGTCCAGCACCTTCCGGCTGCTCACGATCCTGCGCCCGCAGGCGAACATCAGCGCGATCGCCTGTTCCGCCACTTCCTCGACGCAGTAGTCCGGGATATAGCAGAGCGGGATGCCGGCTTCGTTCAGTGCCGCCACGTCCACGTTGTCGTAGCCGACGCCGTGCCGGATCACCAGCTTGCACTTCTTCAAGCCGGAGATCAGCTCCCGATTGACGCGAAGCATGTTAACCACCACGACATCGGCGTCGCTCGTCTTCGCGATCACTTCATCGAGCGGCGCGAACTTGATCTGGTGGGTTGCGAAGTCGATGCCACGCTTCGCCATCTCCGCCGTTTCCCAGCTAAGGTCAGGTTCAATGTAGTCCGTTACGACGACTTTCAATTTCGGCACGTAATCTCCCACCTTCACCGCCCCTCACAACCGCGCCGTCGTCACCACGTTTTCGGAACCGCGACCGCAGGGGAGCGGTAATTCCACTAATGTCCCGCCAGCCTCACAGCCTTCCCGCTCGCTGCCGACTTGTAGATTGCCTCGACCACTTCGAGCGCCCGCAGGCCATCCTCGCCGGTGATCGCCGGTGCGCTGCCGGTTTTGATCGAGCGCGCCAAGTCCGCAACATAGTGCACTCCCAGGATCCCCGTGTAACCGGGGTGCGCCTGCAACTCGAACTCGATGTGCCGGCGCGGGGAAGAGGCGAACTCGCCGTTGTCGCTGCAAACGAACAGCGTCTCCTTGACGCCCTCAAACGACGGGCTCCAGGAAAGCACGCCGCCTGCACCACGCAGTGAGAGGTACAGGTCCCGGCCGTTGGGGTAGGAATCCGGCACCGTGTAGCTGATGTCGAGCGCCACCACCGCTCCGCGCGAGAACGTCAGCAGCGCGAAGGAATTGTCTTCGATATCGTACTCCTGGTTGATCTTGACGTTCTTGCCGAAGACCTCGGCGACCTCGTCAGCCAGCAGCCAGCGGTAAAGATCGATCCAGTGAACGCCGAGGTTGTACATCGGCCCGCCGCCGCTGCGCGCCTTCTGGAGCATCCAGCCCGCGTTGCCGTCGATGTACCGCTGAAGACGACCCGCCGCGCACCGGCCCTCGCACCCGACGATGCGCCCGAGCACGCCATCGTCGACGAACTTCTTCATCTGCCGAGCGACGGGGTGATACCGCCAGACGTACGGAGCGGAGAGTATCACGCCAGTGGCTTTGGCCGCCTCAGCCATGCGCCGAACCCCCTCTGCATCCGCGGCCATCGGTTTCTCCACCATCAGGTGGACTCCCTTCTCCGCACAGGCCACAGCGGCATCCGGGCAGTCTGCGTGCGGGAGGAAGATCGCGGCAAGGTCGAGCTTCTCTTTGCCGAGCATCTCACGCCAGTCGATATAACCACGGAGGGAGAAATCCTTGGCGAAGCTTTCGACAAGCGCCCGGTTCGCATCGGCGGCGGCCACCACCTGGAAGTCCTTGACCGCGCCGAAGATCGGCATGTAGCTGCGCGGATGAAGATGAGATAAGCCGAAAATTCCTACGTTGAGTCGATCCATCGGGAATTTTCAGCATACTACGGAGCGCCGGCTATCCCACAAAGTGGGGACATTACGGTGTCTCGCCGCAGCCGCCCAAGGGGTATGTCGCTCTAGAACCGGCCGCTTTTCTTGTCTGTTTTCGCCAGTTCCGTGAACGCTCCCTCACGCAGCCTCGTCCGGATTTGACGAGCCTCCCAGGGCGCGAAGTTGAGTACTCCCAGTCCCGCTCGCGCCAGTTCCTCTCGCCCCCACGAATTGCGCATAAGGCCGAGCGTCGCCGAGTGGTTGTCGGCTCCAAGCAGCAGGTGCCCCACTTCGTGCGCCATCAGGTAACCGAGAATTACTCCCTGACGACCTTCGTCACCCCTGGCAAGTTCTTCGACGCGGTGGGCAAGAGCGTTGGCGACGTTGCCAAAGCCGCCGTCACCGGGGAGCATGGAGAAGCCAGAGATCGCCGGGTCGAGTTGCTCGCGTTCGACGTTCTTCCGAGGGAGCAGGCGGAGCACCAGTCGGGGCGAGTCCACCGGAAGCCTGCAGTCCGGAAACTGGGATTCCTGATCAGGCGAAGTGGGACATTGCAGCCACGCCGTCTCGACTCCGATGGAGTTGAATATCCGCTTGGCGACGGATTCGGCATGGGCGAGAACTTGTAGGGGAGTCCGGGCGTAGTCGTAGACTAACACCGTGGCTCGCGGATCGCCGGCCTGCTGTCTTCGTGCTCCGGCCACAATCAGAACGGGGAGTAGCACTGCGGCGACCGTTCTCCCAACACGGAACATGCGTGGATGCTAGCCCTCGCGGCATTCCACCACAATGGCTGGAAGGTCGTTTCAAGGCAACCGTGTGGTGACCAGATATCAGTTTTCTTTTCATGGGTTTGTAACTAGGTATTACTAATTGCTATGAGAAGTGCCGACCCGGCCCAGGCAACTCGTGAAGTTTGGGGCCTTCGAGGTCGACCTACAAGCCGGTGAGGTGTTTCGACACGGGCTGAAGGTCCGACTTGCTGAACAGCCATTCCGAATCCTCGCTATCCTGCTTGCACGTCCAGGGTTGGTGGTCACCCGCGATCAACTCTACGAGAAACTCTGGGCCGGGGATTCCGCCGTTGACTGTGAACACGGACTCAACGGAGCAATCCGGAAGCTTCGCTACGCGTTGGGAGACACTGGGGCGGATCCCCGATTCATCGAGACCCTGACGCGCCGGGGTTATCGGTTCATCGCGCCAGTCGAGATCGTTGATGTTCCGGCAAGACTTCGTTTCCGTCCATCAGCCGGGCTTTTGGCGGCGTTCGCCCTAGGCGTGTCATCGTGCGTTGCGATCCTTTGGTTGCTGCACTGGATTCGTTAGCCCCATATCGGCCGCTATACTCGTAGCAGCCCATGAAACCGGCGGCCGCTCTGACGGACTCCGCAATCCTCGCGCATGTCGAACGGCTGCCTCATGCGCGGGCGAGCTTCAAGCAACTGATTCGCGAAGTCGGCACGCGCGGTGCATCGCGGGCTGAATTTGAGGCCATGCTCGACCGCCTGACGGGGCGCGGCGACCTGATCGAGTACCGGTCGGGCTACTATGTCTCAGCCCGCCGCACGCGGGAGTACGCCGTCGGACGGCTTCGCATGCACCGCGACGGCTACGGATTTCTCATTCCCGACCGCCGCCCGGAATGGCTCTCCGGCGACATCTTCCTTCCACCGGACGCCGCTGCCCAAGCCATGAACGGCGATCGCCTAGTCGTCCGGATCGTGAAGATCGACTCGAACGGTCGCGCCGAGGGTGAGGTCACCCGCGTCCTGAAGCGCGCGCACTCCACTGTCGTCGGCGAGTTTCGCATCCGTCCTCGGGGTAACTTCGTCGTCCCTCACGATGACCGAATCCGCGACTGGATCTTGATTCCCGCAGGCCTCGAAATCCCGCCTACGTCCGCTCCGGCGGACCGTGTCGGCGCCGCCGAAGTGAAGGTCCAAGGCCCCGAGGACCTCGACGGCCTGATCGTTGACGTCGAACTCCTCGAGTATCCGGAGAAAGGCGACGGCGCGATTGGCCGTGTCATCGAGGTCATCGGTCGCCCGGACGATTTCGGCGTTGACGTCGAAATGGTCATCCGGAAGCACCACCTGCCGCACCGCTTTCCGTCCGAAGCGCTCGAGCAGGCCGCGCGTGTTCCCGCCGCAATCCGCGCCGAGCATCTTGCCGGCCGCCGCGACTTCCGGCTTCTGGACGTGGTCACCATCGACGGCGAACCAGCTCGCGACTTCGCCGACGCCGTCTGGGTGGACCGCCTGCCGAACGGCAACTACGCCCTGCACGTCCACATCGCTGATGTCAGCCACTACATCACTCCGGGAACGCCCATCGACGTCGAAGCCTTCCGGCGCGGCAC
>JAEHDI010001211.1 GCA_016880505.1 Bryobacterales bacterium
GTAATGGATATTGCGGGAGCGGAACCAGAACTCGGCCGGGAGGACACCGACGATTCTCATCGGCCGCTCGCCGAGCGTTACCGTCTTACCGAGGATCCCCGTGTCGCCTCCGAATCGCTCTTGCCAGTAGAAGTGGCTCAGTACTGCGTTGGTGGTGGCTCCCGGCGCGTCGTCGGGCTGGAGTGTCCTGCCGAGGAGTGCTCGAACGCCGAGTACCTGAAAGAAATCCGGAGACACTTGCGCATCGCGCTCCTCCCCGGGCTCCGGCGCCCTTCGAGCATTGAACGGGCGCGAGATGTAATACGCCAGCCCCTCAACGGATTTGCTTCTCTCGCGCCACACAAGCAAGTCTTGTGCCGGGACTCCAAGCGGGTATCCCAGCCCACCGGCGTACGAGAGCATCGCCAGTCGGCCGCTCCCGTAAGGCAACGGAGTGTAGATCTTCCGGATGTCCGAAAAGAAGCCGCCGGCGAGCACAATCGCCGCGAGCGGAAGGATACACACGAGGACGGCGAACACGGGGCCGCGCGCGAACTGCCCCGTGCGCTCCCGGACGCGATCCGACCGGAACCGGAGCTTGAATGCATCCGAGAACGAACGCCGGCAGTGACGCAACACCTCGAGCCGCTGCCCAGGGCTCTCCTCGCCACGCTCGGCGAGGAAGGCCCACCAATGCTTCACCTCCCCCAGCCGCTTGCGCTTCCAGTCGGACCGCAATCTCGCGGGAACGATCCAACTTGCCGTCCGGATCAGCCAGAGCCAGCCGCGGGGCGGTCCTGAAGGTCCGCTGTTCGCCATGGCAACACGTCTCCACTCGATTAGATGCCGTACGGGTCCGCGCTGTTTCCGCGTAGGTGGAATCATTCGCATCAGGGGGAACACCGTCGCCTCCGAGTGCGTATCCACAGACATGGCGACGCCGGTCATTGAATTGGAAAACCTGGAGGTCAGGCTCGGAAACCAGCTGATTCTGAAGCGCCTAACCGGGTCCTTCTCAGGACGTGCCATCGGTCTTCTTGGTCCGAACGGCGCGGGCAAGTCGACGCTGATCAACACCCTTCTCGGCTTCCTCACCCCCTCAACAGGAACGGCCCGCATCTTCGGCATGGACGTCCGCCGGCAGGCCAAAGAGGCTCGGGGGCTCGTCGGGTATATGCCGGAGAATGACTCGTTCATCGCCGGCATGAGCGGGGTCCGCTTCGTCCGCCTCATGGCGGAACTGGCCGGACTCCCTCCGCAACAGGCCCTGGAGCGTGCCCACGAGGCATTCTTCTGGGTCGGACTGGGTGAAGTCCGTTACCGCAAGATCGGCACTTATTCGCTAGGCATGAAACAGATGGCCAAACTCGCCCAGGCCATCGCGCACGGGCCAAAACTGCTGTTCCTCGACGAACCAACCAACGGCCTCGACCCGCCCGCGCGGCAGAGAATGATCCAGCTCATCCAGGAGATCCGCGACCGGGGTGACCTCCATCTGATTCTCTCGTCGCATCTGCTCCGCGACGTCGAGGACTGCTGTGACGAAGTGCTCATCCTTAAGGACGGAAGAGTTGCCGCTTTTTGCAACCTGGAAGAGGAGCGGCGCGCCAACCGCCGATTCCTTGAACTCGAGACCCGTGGCGCCGACGCAGCCTTCGTAGGCGACGTCGAGGGGTTGGGTTGCGAGGCCGCCTGGTCCGGCAACGGAAAGATCAAGCTCGTGCTTCCAGACGGAGTGGAGGTTCGCCAGCTCTACGAGCTCGCCGCCGCACGCCAAGTGCAGATTCGTCGCCTCAACCACAAGCGCGATTCGCTCGAAGACATCTTCCTGAAAGCGATGGAGGGCGCCAATGGCAGTTTATAAGAAGACGTACCGCCCATACGGCGGACACTTGACGCCATCCTGGTCTCGTTTTCTTGTGGTGGCCCGCTACGCGTATGAGGATCTGCGCCGCTCGCGTTTCCTGAGCTTCTTTTTCTTCGCCAGCTTCCTCTACCCTTTGGGCTGTGCGTTCACGATATACCTGCGATATAACCTGGGCGTCCTCGATGCATTTGGCATGGCCCCTCCCAAGAATCTCGCCATCGAGGCCCCCTTCTACCTGATGTTTCTCGGCTTCCAGAGCATGCTGGCGTTCTTCCTGAACGCGTTCATCGGGCCTGGACTGGTGGCGCCGGACCTCGCCAATAACGCCCTGCCTCTTTATCTCTCGCGGCCTTTCTCGCGGGCGGAATACGTGCTCGGCAAGATGTCCGTGCTAGCCATTCTGATGTCCTTGATGACGTGGTTTCCGGGGCTGGCCCTCTACGCCCTGCAAGCCTACCTGGCAGGTTTCCAGTGGACGATGTCGAACCTTCGCATCCCGACGGCTCTGTTCGCCGGCTCATGGATTTGGATTCTGATCCTTTCCCTCCTGTCTCTGGCGATGTCAGCGTGGGTGAAGTGGAAGCCTGTGGCCGGCGCGCTCCTGTTCGGCATTTTCTTTGTGGCGTCCGGGTTCGGTGCGGCGATCAACGGGGTGCTCAAGACGAAGTGGGGACATCTGATGAACATGAGCCACCTGATCGGTTCCGTTTGGGTATCGCTGTTCGAGGAGCCATTGAAGCGCGGCGCCGGCGCGATCTTCTTCCGAGTGGCCCGCGGCGAGGAAATCCCGATCTGGTGCTGCTGGGCGTCTCTGATCTGCCTCTGCCTGTTCTGTCTGTATTTGCTCGACCGGAAGATTCGGGGCGTGGAGGTCATCCGGTGAACGAAGCCGCGATTGTTTTCGACAACGTCTCCCGGTTCTACGGCGACGTGCTCGGCGTTAACGGCGTTCATCTCTCAATCCCCGCTGGGGTGACAAGCCTCGTCGGCCCGAACGGCTCGGGCAAGACGACGCTGATGAACCTCATGACCGGCCTTATCCGCCCGACAAGGGGCACGGTGAGTGTCCGCGGTATTCCGCCGGACATGCCCCAGGAGCTCTTCCGGGTGGTCGGTTACTGTACTCAGTTTGATTCTTTTCCTAAGAGCTTCACCGGTTACGAGTTTCTGTTCTCCTATCTCCTCCTGCACGGAATGAGCGCGACCGAGGCGGACCGGCGGGCTCTCGAGGCGCTAGCCCAGGTCGGGCTGCTCGAAGCGGCAAACCGGAAAGTAGCCGGCTATAGCAAGGGTATGCGCCAGCGGATCAAACTGGCCCACGCCATCGCGCACGATCCCCGCGTTTTGGTTCTCGACGAGCCGCTTAACGGTCTTGATCCGATGGCGCGCGCCGAAACCATCGCACTGTTCCAGCAGTGGGGAGAACAAGGCAGACACGTGATCGTTTCCAGCCACATTCTTCATGAGGTGGACCGCATCTCCGATCAGGTGATCCTGTTGAGCCACGGCTACGTCGTGGCCGAGGGGCAGATTCAGGGCGTTCGCAGCGAAGTCAGCGATCACCCGATCCAGATCCTCGTTCGCTGTCTCCGGCCGGCGGCGCTCGCCTCCCGCCTGTTCGAGCAGGATCACGTCGTCGAAGCTCGGATCACTGATGACCGGCAAGGTCTCACCGTCCGAACCCGAGACGCCGACCGCTTCTACCTTCTGCTGAACCGGTTGGTGGTGGAA
>JAEHDI010000017.1 GCA_016880505.1 Bryobacterales bacterium
TACGCCAGATCCAGCCGATGACGCACCTCGTACGCATCCGACTCGAGCCCCTCGGCGTCACGCTTGAAGTGGAGCGTGGTACGCCGCTTCAGGATGTTCTGTTCCCGTATGGCGTCGAGTTCCCCTGTGGCGGCCAGGCGGATTGCAAAGGCTGCCGCGTCAGGCTCGTTTCGGGCGAATTGCTCGCAAGCCTCGATGAGCAGCTGATCCTCTCCGCCTCTGAGATCGAGCAGGGTTGGCGGCTTGCGTGCCGCGGCATCGCCGAAGCGGACATCACGCTTGATATCGCTCAATGGGAGACAGTCATTCTGAGTGACGACTCCACGTTCGAGTTCACTCCGCGGGAGGGCCTTGGAGTCGCGATCGATCTCGGTACCACCACGCTGGTGGCGCAACTGCTGGACCTTGTGAATGGCCGCGTGCTCGGCGTACGGACGGCGCTGAACCCCCAGGCTGCCTGGGGAGCGGACGTGATGAGCCGGATTCAGTTCGCGATGACCGCCGGCGGCGCGGAAAAGCTCGCGGCCACTATCCGCGAGCAGATCGGGGAACTGGTCTGCGAACTGCTGGAGGGCCGCGCTTCAGAGCCCCAGCTTACGGAGGTGGCCATCGTCGGCAACACTGTGATGCACCACCTGTTCTGCGGCATTCCGGTCGAGCCGCTGTCCCACGTGCCGTTCGAAGCCGTCCGCGACGGGCTGGAAGTATTCAGCGCCCGCGACTTAGGCTGGACGTGCGCCGCTGGGGCGCCCGTCCGGTTCCTCCCCTGCTTCGGCGGATTCGTCGGCAGCGACATCTTGGCCGGGGTGCTCGCCGTGCGGATGCACGAGTCGGACGAGGTGGTCGGATTGGTGGATCTTGGGACTAACGGGGAGATCGTCATCGGGAATCGCGAGCGGATTGTCTGCGCGTCGACCGCCGCCGGGCCGGCATTCGAGGGTGGGCGTATTTCGATGGGGATGCGTGCCTCCACCGGAGCCATCTCCGAGGTCCATCTGTCGGGCGGGCGGCTCGTATGTCACGTTCTCGCCGGCGTGGAACCGCGCGGGATTTGCGGGAGTGGGCTCGTGGACGCCGTGGCCGCGGGTCTCGACTCCGGAGCCCTTGCCCCGAACGGCCGCCTACCCGGGAAGGGCGCCTGGTCGCTCGCGCCGCCGGTGTCCATCACGCAGGCGGACGTGCGGGAGTTGCAGCTTGCGAAGGCGGCGATCGCCGCCGGCATCCGAATCGTCTGCCGGCGAAGGGGCGTCGAACCCGCCGCCGTGAAGCGCCTCTACCTCGCCGGTGCCTTCGGCAACTACATCAATCGCGCCAGCGCCCGGCGGATCGGACTGCTCGATTTCCCGCTCGATCTCGTCCATCCGGCGGGCAATACCGCCCTGCTCGGTGCCAAGCTCGCGTTGTTCCAGGGCGATGGAAGCGAGGACTACGCGAACCTGCGTGCCCGAGTCGAGCACATCTCCCTCGCCGAGGATCCGGAGTTCATGGACATCTACGTCGATGAGATGGGGTTCCCGAGCCGCGACTGAGTCCGCGGGTTTGAGGGCCGGCGGCTGCCTTAGCGAAGGCTGAACTTTTTCATCTTGTAACGGAGTGTATCCCGGGTGATCTTCAGCAGACGTGCCGCCTGTGTCTGGTTGCCCTTGGTCTTTTCGAGCGCCTTAACCAGCAGCAATCTCTCGTTGTCTTCGAGCGAGAGACCCTCATCCGGAATCGCCGCCGCGGGAGCGGACGAGGACTGCCGTGCCGAGGACTGGCTGATGCTGATCGGCAGGCTGGCGGAGGTGATGTAGGACGATTCCTCGAGAATCATCGCCCGTTCGATCGCGTTGCGAAGTTCGCGAACATTGCCAGGCCAGTCGTGGTTCATCAGCAGCCGCGCCGCGTCCGGTGTCACCCCTTCGACGTGGCGCTTGAACTTCGTGTTGTAGTGCTCGACGAAGAACTTCACCAGCGGCATGATGTCTTCGGTGCGCTCGCGCAGAGGGGGGATGGTGATGTGGATCACGTTGAGCCGGAAGTAGAGGTCCTGCCGGAAAGCGCCCTCGCGCACCGCCTCCCGCAGATTCTTGTTGGTCGCCGCCACCACCCTAAGGTCAAGCTTGATGTCCTTGAGTCCACCCAGCCGCCGGAAGCACTGCTCCTCGAGCACACGCAGGAGCTTCGCCTGCAACATCAGCGGAATCTCGCCGATTTCGTCGAGGAACAGTGTCCCTTTGTCGGCCAACTCAAAGATGCCGCGTTTTTGCGCCCGGGCGTCGGTAAATGCTCCTTTTTCGTACCCAAACAGTTCACTCTCGAGCAAGGTGTCCGGGATGGCGGCGCAGTTGATCGCGATAAACGGCTCGGCCTGGCGCAGGCTTTGGTAGTGGAGTGTCTTGGCGACAAGGTCCTTACCGGTTCCGTTCTCGCCCTCCAGCAGAATGGTGGTGGCCTCGCTCGCCGCCACGCGGCGCACGAACTGCAACACCTCCCTCATGCCCTGGGATTCGGCGATGATCTCCCGGTTCTGGGGGGCAACTTCTTCGGTCACATCCTTTATCGTGGCGACCGCGCCGTTCACCCGTCCCGCGTCGTCGACGATTTGCCTTGTCCGGATGACCGCAAGCCGCTCGCGCCCGTTGTCGGTGTGAAGCCGGACGGTTGAGTTGCTGATCGTGGGAGCCTGCGAGAGTCCCGCCAGCATGCCGCATCCCGATTCGCAGGTGCCGCAGCGGAACACTTCCCCGCACTCCCGTCCCACCATCTCCTCCGCCGACATCCCGAAGAGCTTCTCGGCGGCCTCATTCACTCCGGTGATGACGTTGGACTGATCGTATAGCACCAGAGCGTCAGAAAGCTGATCGAACACAGCCTCCAGGACGTTTGCGCGCTGCCACTCGGGAACCAGTTTCGACATGGAAAGCCAGCGAA
>JAEHDI010001212.1 GCA_016880505.1 Bryobacterales bacterium
ACGAAGCGGAAGGTGGCGATGTTGTCCGCGGTGGTGAGCGCGTCGGCGTATCGGAAGTCGATTTCGTGCTGGCCGTGCGCGACTTCATGATGAGCGGCTTCGACCTCGAAGCCCATTTGTTCCAGCGCCGCCACGATAGCACGGCGCGCGTCTTCTCCAAGATCGGCAGGAGCAAGATCGAAATAGCCGCCCACGTCGTGCGTCAGCGTCGCCGGCCCTTCCGCCTCTTCGGGTTTGAACGCGAAGAATTCCGCTTCCATTCCCGCATTCATGATGAATCCCATCTCGGCCGCCCGGGCGATCTGGCGTCGCAGCACGGCGCGCGGGTCTCCAGCGAAGGGGCTGCCATCCGGTCGATTGATATCGCAGATGACCCGTGCGACGCGGTTCTCCACGTCGCCCCATGGAAAAACACGAAAGGTCGAGAGGTCAGGCGCCAACAGCATGTCCGATTCCTCGATGCGAACGAACCCCTCGATCGAGGAGCCATCGAACATGATGTCGCCATCCAGGGCCTTCTCGAACTGTGAACGCGGGATCTCCACGTTCTTGTTCACGCCGAGGATGTCCGTGAACTGCAGGCGCAGGAAGCGGACGTTCTGTTGATGCGCGAGGTCCAGAACGTCCTGCTTCGTCGCGCCGGCGAGTTGTCGCGAGCCCGTCACACCGGGAAGAGCATTTCGCGGTACTTCGGCAGGGGCCACTGGTCATCCGCGACCAGCAGCTCCAGGGCATCGGAGGCTGCTCGGACCTCCTCCATGCGTGCGGCGCCCTCACTGGTGAGCAACGTGGCGCACTTCGTCGGATCGGCATGCATGGAATCGGCCTTTTCGATCACCTTGGACAACGCGTCACGTTTCACCTTCAACTGCTTGGCCACCTTGCCAACTTCGTTGGCCCGATCGATCTGCGGAATTTCCTTGATCCCCGCAGCCTTGGCCTGCGCGGCAGCGGTGGCCAGGTGGCCCGCATAGGCGTACGCAGCAGGCAGCACCATCGTATCCACCATCTCGCGCAGTGTATGCAGTTCGATGAGCATGTCTTTCAGATACCGCTCAATGCGGACGTGGTACCGAGATTCGAGCTCGGCGTCGGTCAGGACTTCGAGACCCACGAGCAGGTCGCGCGACTTCTTGGTCATCAGCTGGGCCAGCGCTTCCGGCGTTCGCCGATAGTTCGGGAGGCCTCGCTTGGCCGCTTCTTTCACCCATGAATCCGCGTAGTTATTGCCCTCGAAGCGAACGGGCGTGGTCTCGCGAAAGACCTGACGCACGACCTTCATGACGGCGTCGTCGGTCTTCTTCGTCTTCTTCAGCTCGGCGCGGATTTGCTTCGTGAGGTCGTCGATTGCTCCGGCAACCGCTGCGTGAAGCAACGTTACGGGCCAGGCAATTGACTGTCCGCCGCCTACGGCTCGGAACTCGAATTTTGCTCCAGTAAAGGCGAACGGCGACGTCCGGTTCCGATCGGTATTGTCTTTCTCAATCTCGGGCAACTTGGCGACGCCGAGTTGAATGAGCTGCTGTTCCGCGCCCCCCTTTTCCGCCTTGCCGGCGATGATGTTCTCAATGAGCTGAGTGAGCATGTCACCCATGAAAACGGAAATAATTGCGGGCGGCGCCTCGTTGGCTCCCAGGCGATGCTCGTTGCCGGCGAGCGCGACGCTCGCGCGCAACAGGTCGCCGTGCAGGTAGACCGCACGCAGCACCGCCGCCAGGACC
>JAEHDI010001213.1 GCA_016880505.1 Bryobacterales bacterium
ATCAACGGTGTGTTTGGAGGACGCATGGCCGATGTGGCCGCACGCTGCGGCGCGAAGGTGGCGAAGGTGGAAGCGCCCTGGGGCCAAATCATCGAGCCCGGCCAAATCGCTGAGGCGTTGAAAAACCGGCGGCCAAAAGTTGTCGCGGTTGTGCACGCGGAAACGTCGACCGGCGCATTGACGCCCGTGGAGGAGATCTCGCGCCTGGCTCATGATGCGGGCGCGCTGTTCCTGCTCGACACAGTGACCTCGCTCGGTGGCTGTCCGGTGCGCATCGATGATTGGCAGGTGGACGCGGTCTACAGCGGGACGCAGAAGTGTTTGAGTTGTCCGCCAGGGTTGGCACCGGTGTCTTTGAGCGGGCGCGCGCTGGAAGTGGCGGCGAAGCGGAAGACGAAAGTACAGAGCTGGTATCTGGATGTGAACCTGCTGGCGTCGTATTGGGGGCAGGAGCGGGTGTATCACCACACGGCGCCGATCTCGATGAATTATGCGTTGCACGAAGCGCTGAGACTACTGTTGGAGGAAGGGCTGGAAAACCGTTGGAAACGTCACCAGCGAATGCATGGCCTGCTCCGCAAAGGCATCGAAGCACTTGGCTTGCGAATTGTGGCGCAGGAAGGTCATCAACTCTGGCAACTGAACGCTGTCAGTGTGCCCGAAGGTGTCGATGAGGCAGGCGTGCGCAAGAAGTTGCTCAACGATCACAGCATTGAAATTGGGGCGGGGCTCGGTCCGCTCAAAGGAAAGATTTGGCGCGTCGGTTTGATGGGCGAAACGGCGACGGAAGCGAACGTTAATCGTTTTTTGAGCGCGTTGGCGGATTGCCTGAAGGGATGATGCGCCGGCCTTGCCGACGGCTGTGACAGCGCCTAAGCTCGCTGACATGCGCCTTCTTGCCCTGATCGCCTTGCTTGTCGCGCCAGCAGCGTTCGCTGTCGAACCATGGGCGGATTCCCGCCTCTCGCTGACCAACGGCGTGGAACTCTGGTTCGACGCCTCGCGCGAACCGCACGCCCGTCAGGCGCGCGACATGGCTTCGCCGGTCAGTGGCCGGGCCATGGATTACTGGCAGGACGCCTCCGGGAACGCGCGCCATCTCAATCAACGGGTGCTCGAGGCCCGTCCGCAGTGGCGGCGCATGGCAGGTTCTGCCTTCGTTCATTTCGACGGGCAAAATGACTTCCTTTCGGCGGCGATTCCCGCCTCTCGTTTTTCCAACTGCACCGTTGTCGCGCTCGTCTCGGCGGACGCCAACCCCGGATTCTTTCGCGGCTACTTTTCCTGCAACGCGGTCGGCAAAAATGATTTTCAGAGCGGCCTCAATATCGACCTCGGCGGCGCGGCCTCGACAAACTGGAACCGTCTCAACCTCGAAGGCCGCGGGATGTCCGGCGAACGCAGTCTTCTTTCATCGCCATTGGAATTTGGCACGTTTCATTTGCTGACGGTTCTTAGTGACGGCAATGAAGCCACGCTCCGCGTCGATGGCACACCGCAGGGCAAACGAAATCGCGACAGCGGCCGCATCGTCCTTGAGGAACTCACCATTGGAGCCCGGCAAATCGACCTCCAGGGAGTTTCGCCCTACGCGCAGTCTTTTTTCCAGGGCGACGTCGCCGAACTGATCTTCTTCAATCGCGCGCTCGATACCTCCGAACTGCGGAGCGTTGAGGAGTATTTCACGCGCAAACACGCCGGCCTGCTCCGCAGATCGAACGA
>JAEHDI010001214.1 GCA_016880505.1 Bryobacterales bacterium
ACGACGGCCTTAAGGTTGTCGTGCGGCCGGAATCCGCGATACTCTTCCGCCGGATCAGCCGGGATGTGCGTGTCGGCAAGAAAGGCCCACCGGGTAGACGGCGCCGCCGCTGTCGCGCGGAGCGCAGCTACACCGCCGAGCATCGTGTGCAGGAAGCTCCGGCGGTTCGGCGCCAGCAGATAGGACATGCGCTAGTCTCCTTGAAAACATGGTAGCGGTTACGATTCGGACGTTCTCCTCTTGAACCCGCTCCCGGCCGAGTCCATAATGAGGCCAGTGATGGGACGGTGATCGGCCAGTGATGGGAATGACACGCGGCTGGATGTTGCCGGCATTGCTCGCCGCGGTGGTTTCCGCCACCGCGGCCGAACCGGAAGAGAAGCGAACCCCCCTTCCGCTCGGTGAGCGGGTTCCGGATTTCACGTTGCCGGACGGCGCGGGACGGCCCCGGCAGCTCCGCGATCTCGCCGAAGGCAAGCTGGCAGTGCTCCTGTTCACCGGTGGATCAGCGCCCGGCGAGAATCTTTCGGACGCCGCGATAAAACTCGAGCCGCTCGGGTCGGTACTGGTCATGATCGTAACCGCCGCACGGCGTTTCCCGGCGCTCTACGACGGAGGCGGCGCGGTGACCCGCCGCTTCACCACCCGGCCTCCGACAGCCTTCCTCATCGACGGCGATGGCATTCTACGCGCATTTACCGATGCATCCTCTCCGGATGCGGTCGTGTCGCTGGTGGAGCAGTGGACAAAAGGAAGGCGCGCCTTCCTGTCGGCCTGTATTCGCTGTCACGAGGACGAGAGTTATCCGCGCCTGAAGGCGCTCCACGGCATCGGGAACCGTCTCACCAAGGAACAGATCCTCGAACGGATGTTCCCTATCCCGCTCGGGCAGGAACACATTTCGATTCGCAGCCACGTCTTCCGCCGCGGCGAGGTAGACGCCTTGCTTCGCTACGTCGCCGGCCTTTAGACCCGGATTCGGTTTTGCGGGCTCCTGCTATCATGGATAACCGTTTGCGAGGGCTGCCCATATGAGCCAAGAGAAATTCCGCCCGTACGTTCCCGAGACGGTCCAGATGACCGAGTTCACCCTCCGCGCAGTGCTGCTGGGGTTGGTGCTTACCGTGATCCTCGGCGCCGCCAACGCCTACCTCGGATTGCGCGCCGGCATGACCATCGCGGCCACCTATCCGGCGGCCGTCATCAGCATGGCGGTGCTGCGGCTGTTTCGCGGTTCGATCCTCGAAGAGAACATCGCTCGAACGGTCGGCTCGATCGGCGAATCGGTGGCGGCCGGCGCGATCTTCACGATCCCGGCCTTCGTCATCGCCAAGGCTTGGCCGTCCTTCGACTTCGAGCACGCCTACTGGAAGTCCAGCGTCCTGATGGCGGTCGGCGGCGTGCTCGGCATCCTCTTCGTCACCTTGCTCAGGCGGGTGATGGTCGAAGATCCGGAACTGCCCTTCCCGGAATCGGTCGCCGCGGCGGAGATTCACAAAGCCGGACAGCGGGGAAGCCAGGCCGCGCGGATCCTGTTCTACAACATGGGCGTCGGCGC
>JAEHDI010001215.1 GCA_016880505.1 Bryobacterales bacterium
CCCGCCGGCAATGCAGCGGTCTTCCTGAGCTGGCAGCTCCTTCCGGGCGACCCACCCGATGCCGAATTCCACGTCTATCGCACACTTCGCCGCGACGCCTCGGGCGTGCGAGTCACCTCGCAGCCGGTCACGAACTCGACCAGCTTCATCGATCGCGATGCACCGTCCGAAGGCCGCGTGTACTACCGCGTGCGCCCGGTCATCCGAGGAGGAAAGCCGGGCCCGCCCTCGGAATGGGCGGGTGTCGAGCCCGGCCGGCCGCGTACAGGTCTGATCGCGGTCTTCCAGCCCACGGCCCAGAGCGGCGGCTTCACGCCCGTTTTCGGTGACCTCGACGGCGATGGAACCCTTGATGCCGTCCTCCGGCTGAATAATGGCATTCAGGAGATGTCCCGCGACCCCGGCGTTCCGGTGGAACTGGAGGCGTTCACCAGCTACGGCAGGAGTATCTGGCGGCGGCCGCTTGTCCGTCATGACCAGTGTTTCGGCAGCTCGAGCAACGTGCCGGTTGTCGTGTTCGATCTCGACGGCGACGGGAGGGCAGAGGTCATCGCACGCGCCGCCGAAGGCGATTCCGTCTACCTCGCCGTGCTCGACGGAATGACCGGTCGCGTTCTCCACAAGACGCCATGGACAGCCATGGTTTCCGACTTCGCCCGCTCTTCCACCCGGATCCACATGTCGGTGGCCTACCTCGACGGAAAACACCCGTTTGTCGTGACCCAGACCGGCCTTTATGAGAACGAGATCATCGAGGCCTACGACGCCCGCCTCAAGAAGCTCTGGGAGTTTAAGAGCTTCGCCGAGACGAATGGCAGCGGCTCCCATCACATCGACATCGCCGACGTCGACGGAGACGGCATCGACGAGGTCTTCAACGGCACCACGCTGCTGAATGCCGACGGGACGATGCGCTGGTCCCTCTACCGCGAGCACCCCGATATTGTGGCCGTCAAGCACGTGCTCCCCGGCTCAAAGGACCGCCAGGTTTACTACGTCGTCGAAAGCAGCGTCCACGCGGGCGTTTACGTCGTGGATGCAAAAACCGGCAAGATTCACTGGAAAATGAACCGCGAGGACGACCCTCGTTGGACCCACGGGCACGTCGGCTGGGCCTCGGATATCTGGGAGGGGTCTCCGGGCATGGAACTGTATGCCAACCGCGACGGCCATCTCTCGAAAGACACCGTCTTGTTCTCCGCCGCAGGCAAACTCCTCCTGAGCCCATTCCCGGCGGGCTGGCGCCCGGTTAACTGGACCGGTGGCGCGGTCCGAGAGCTGATGTCCGGAAACGGCCGGCTCCTCGCACGGTTCAACGGGCAGTCGGTCGAGGCTCTCGCCATTCCAGGGCCGAACGAAATGAAAAACGGAAGTTGTGGAATGACGGCCGACCTGGCCGGCGATTAC
This sequence comes from Bryobacterales bacterium, assembly GCA_016880505.1. GTDB lineage: Bacteria > Acidobacteriota > Terriglobia > Bryobacterales > Bryobacteraceae > JAEHDI01. The sequence continues at coordinate 1,408 of JAEHDI010001215.1, forward strand.
CGCGACGAGGTGGTCTGCTTCGGCACGACGGCCGAAGGCGCGCAGGCCGTGTTCGTCTATGCAAACACCGAACCCGCGGCGAAACGCGAGGTCACCCGGACAGCGGACCGCGAGTATGCGCTGTGGCTAGCCCGCAACATGGGCGGAGGGTATGCCTCGTACTTCGAATGGCAACCATAAGGAGGGACCGATGCGGCTAGCAATCGCACTCATCGTCGCGCTCGCGCCGGCCGTTGGACGCGCCCAGCAGGGCTGGTGGATGGAGGAGCCCATCCGGCTGATTCAGACCAACCTCCGCGAAACCGACTCCACGCTCGAGGCCGGCCGTCTCGCGCAACAAGTCGCGGAATTCCCCGCGAACGTCTTGCTGTTCAACATGGGTGGCATTGCGGCCCACTACCATCCCCGCATCGAGTTTCACTACGCCAGCCCGCATCTGCCGCCCGGGCGCGACATGTTTGGCGATATGCTGCGGGAAGCCCATAAACGGAGCATCCGCGTCATCGGGCGTTTCGACCTGAGCAAAACGCCCAAGCCCGTCTTCGACGCCCATCCGGAATGGTTCTTCAAGCGCGTCAACGGCGAGCCGGCCATCTACAACGGGCTTTACTCGACATGTATCAACGGTGGCTATTACCGTGAGCACGCGAAAAAGATCCTGGGCGAGGCGCTCGAGCGGTACGAGGTCGACGGTCTCTTCTTCAACATGTTCGGCAATCCATCTTCCGACTACAGCGGCAACCCGATGGGACCGTGTCAGTGCGACAACTGCAAGACACGCTTCCAGGCGCGGTACGGGAGACCGCTCCCGGCGTCGCCGGACGACGACTACCGCCGGTTCCTGGCCGACTCTGCGCACGAAGTGGCAGCGATGCTTGCCGAGCTGATTCATTCCAAGCGGCCGACGGCCGCGTTCCTCACGTATGTTCAGCAGCACACCGACGGCATCATGTCAGAGTCCAATACTGCCGTGGGCCGCCCGCTGCCACTGTGGCCGTACTCCGCCAGTGACAACGTGAACCGCGCGAGAAACTCCGAGCCGGCGAAAATGGCGTTCAATCTCTGCATGAGCTTCGTGGACTACATGTGGCGCTTCGTCACCGTGCCGCCAGCTGAGGTTCGTCTCCGCCTTTACCAAAGCATGGCGCACGGCTCGGGCGTGCTGCTGAATATGCACGGGACGATGGACCAGGAGGACCGGAGCGCGCTGGAGGCCGCCCGTCCGGTCTTCCAGTGGCACGCGCGGCACGAAGACCTCTACACGGGCCAGGAGAGCGCGGCGAGAGTGCTGCTGCTCGGCGGGCGACAGTCGAGTTATCGCGGCCTGTTCCGAATCCTGAGCGAGCAGCACATCCCGTTCGTCGTCTCGGACAACCTCAAATGGCTGGAAGACAAACGTGCGTTCGACATGGTCATCTCGCCGGACGGCGCGCCCGCGGCGCTCGAGCACTACGTCCGTGGCGGTGGACGTCTGCTCGTCTGCGGGCCGACGCCGCCGGCGTGGAAAGTGGCCGGCGTCGGGCCGTTGCGTCCTCACACCCAGGGATACTGGCGAATCCGGGACCACACTCTGTTCCCTTCCCTCAAACGCACGAACCTGCTGTTTCTGGACGGAGAGTACACGGAGCTGTCGCCGGTGGCGAAGCCGTTATTGACGCTGATTCCGCCGGCGATGTTCGGTCCGCCCGAAAAGGTCTGGGTGGACAAGGTGGAGACGGATTCGCCGGGACTGCTCCTTACGGATTGCGGCAAGGGCCGCCTGGCCTATGTGCCTTGGGATGTGGGTGGACTTTATTACCGCCACAGCTCTGAGGGCCACTCCGGCCTGGTGACGGACCTCATCGACTATCTGCTTCCCGCCGGCAGGCAGTTGAAAACCAACGCGCACCCGCTAGTGGAGATCACCGTCATGCGCCAGCCGCGGAAGAACCGGACGCTCGTCCACTTCGTGAATGTTTCGGGGCACTCCGGCACTGCCTACTTCGCGCCTCTCCTCATGCGCGACATTCGGGAAAAGCTCGCTGCGGAGTTCACCAAAGCCCGCTCCGTCACGCTCGGCCGGGAGCTTCCTGTAAGGCGTGAGGATCGGTACGGTGTGTTCTCGTTGCCCGAGTTGGCGGAGTATGACGTGGTGCTGCTGGAGTAAGCCGGTCCGGCATTCGCACCCTCGGATATAGAATGGAGGGCGGAGAAATACTGTCCATGTCCACTTGGGTCCTTGTCTGCTACGGAG
>JAEHDI010001216.1 GCA_016880505.1 Bryobacterales bacterium
ACGACTTGCCGAGCGTGGCGCTTTCCGACAAGAGGTGGGTCGACGTGTACACAACCCCGGGCTTCCAACGCGGCGCCGGCGTCACCCCTGTTCTGATTCTTTTCGATGGCGAGGACGCGAAAATGCTGTCGAAGACACCGATGATTCTCGACAATCTCTTCGCCGAGCGGCGCATACCGCCGATGATCGCTGTCTTTCTCGCGCAGCCCTACGAGCGCCGGGAGGCCGACCTGGCTTGCAGCGATGCGACCAATCTCTTTCTGATCAAGGAACTCCTGCCTTGGCTTCGCGGGGAGTACAAGATCCGCACCGCGGCCGGCCGGACCGTTGCTGCAGGAGCGAGCCTGGGCGCTCTCGCGGCTGCCTACGCCGCCTTGCGGCATCCCGAGGAGATCGGCCGCGTCCTTTCCCAATCGGGTTCATTCTGGTGGGGACAGACGGATGCGAAACCCGAATGGCTTACGAGCGAATTCAAGTCGAAGCCGCGAGTGAATGCGAGATTCTATCTCGACGTCGGCCTGATGGAGACGAACGGGGGCGGCATCTCCCAGCTCGAGACCAACCGGCGCGTGGCCGCGGTGTTGCGCTCGAAGGGTTACCCCGTCGTCTATCGAGAATTCAACGGAACACATTCGTATCCGTGCTGGCGCGCTGGATTCGCGGATGCGCTCGCCGCGCTGCTTTCTGATTGAACGCCGCAGCCCGGCCCTGCGTCTTTGGTTCTAATCGATGAACCGCGGCGAGTAGAGTGGATCGCCGACGAAGACCATCTTCCAGTTGAGCTTTGGAGTGGCCAGATACGCCGCCTCGCCGAAGGTGTATCCGTTCCAGAGACGGTTGAGCAGGGCATCGCCCACGGTGTAGCCGTTAACGTATGGCTCGCCGGTGGCTCCCCAGGTGGCGGTGATGCCGCGCTCCAGCCAGAGAGGCACCCAGGCGCCGGGTTTCTGGTAGCGGATCGACTCGGCTGTGTACGAGGTCAGTTGCGCGCCTACCGCGCCGGGAGCAAAGGAGTACACGTCATTGGTGGAGAAACCGTACCATCCCCACGCCCACAGCGCGCCGGGCGCGCTCGCGATCATGCCGCCGGTCGCTGTCTGGTCGTTGAGTATGCATTCGAGGCCTGTCGAGACACACAATTCGTACCCTCCGATCATCGTCTGGTCGGCTACGTAATATCCGCCACTCGAAAGGGACAAGTGGCGCCAATCGAAGTATCCGACACCCGACTTCCTGCTGATGCCACTCTCGGCGGCGCGTGCCTTGTCGACCAGACCGGCGGAGATTTCAGCGCTCGGTCCATCCAGCCGCGACACGATGTAGTAAGGGCCGCCGTACGCGTTGCGCGGAAACCGGGGCATGACCTGCGGGTCGGGGCTGTGGGCCGGGTTGTCCATCGGGATGACGTCCGCGTAACGGGAGCTCATGATGGCGAGAAACGCATCCACGGAGAGGCCGGTGGCGCCGTACGGGTGGCGCTCGATGTGCGAGGGAACACCATAGACCGGAACGATGTAGCGGATTTTGCGCGCGAGACCGCTCGCCTTGAGAAAGGCCTTCAGCGGCTCACGGACCTCATTCACGAATTCCTGCCAGGTAATGTTCCAACTGTCCCAGGCTTTCGGGTTGCTGTCGCAGCACGCCATTGTCGTGCGGATGTGGGCGATATTGCCGGCCGGAATCCCGCGGGCGGCCGCGTACCGATCGGCGACGTACTGGCCGGCGTTGACGCCTCCAGTCCCAGCTTCCGGAGGGGTGTTGTCGTTGACAACGATCAGCACCGAGGATGGGTCCGCGGAGCCACCAGCGCACGTCGCGATGAAGGGAGCCAGCAGGAGCGCTCCCCCAACGATCAGAGTACAAAGCAGCCGTGTCATCTCAGGTTCACCTCAAGGAGAAATCGACTCCTTTGGGCAGAAAACCCCTGGGATTTCCCCCTAATCCGTCAGCGGGAGAACCTGACTTTCCCCGACGCGAACGCTCGCTGGGGAGGGGGAAATGACGGAGAATGCATGTTGGGATCGTGGAAAGGACGGGTGGAAGATCAACATGTACGAGACTGATTCCGCCATCAACACACCGGTGGTTCGCGTAGGCATCGCTGGCGCCGGGATGGCCGGCAGTTTCCACGCGGAGTGTCTGCGGCGCGTTCACGGCGTCCGGGTGGAACTTGCGGGAGTGACGTCGTTGCGTGCGGAGAGCCGCCGCGAATTCGGGAGGAGCCGCGGTATCCCGGTTTTCGATTCGATCAAGGAGATGATCGGGCACGTCGATGTCGTCGACCTTTGCTCGCCGCCGTACGCGCACAAGGACGGGATTCTCACCGCCGCCCGCGCGGGCAAGCACATCATTTGCGAGAAGCCGCTGACCGGATTCTTTGGACCTCCGGCCGGCGAGGGCTTCCGCGGAAACGCATTTCCGAAAGAGAAGATGCTCGACGAAGTACTCTCAAGCCTTCGCGAGATCGCCTCCGCGGTGTCAGAAGGAGGGAAATGCTTTGGCTATGCGGAGAACTTCGTCTACGCGCCCGCCGTCCAGAAGGAGCGTCAGATTGTAGAGAAATCCGGCGCGCAGATTCTCCGTATGCTCGGCGAGGAATCCCATAAGGGCTCGGCCTCTCCGGTGTACGGATTCTGGCGGTATGCCGGCGGCGGGTCTCTGATCGGCAAAGGCTGCCACCCGCTGACGGCGCTGCTCTACCTCAAGCGGAGTGAGGGACTGGCTCGTGAGGGTTCGCCCACCCGGCCGGTGACGGTCAGCGCACGAACGCACGAACTCACTCGCCTGCCCGGCTATCTGGACCGAAAGTTCCTCCGGACGGACTATCTCGACATCGAGGATTGCGGCTGGATGCACGTGGTTTTCTCCGACGGTACGATTGGCGACGTGGTCACCGGCGAACTCACTCTCGGCGGGATCTACGATTACGTGGAGGTCTTCGCCAATAATCACCGTGCGCGCTGCCGCCTGAGCCCGACCAACCTGATGGATGTCTACAACCCCAGCGGCCGGGAGTTCGACGGAATCTACCTGATGGAAAAGATCAGCACCCAGGAAGGCTGGTCGAACGCAGCGCCCGACGAAAACTGGACCATGGGATACCAACCGGAGATTCAGGATTTCATCGAATGCGCCGCTACCGGCCGCGACCCGCAGTCGGGCCTCGCGCTCGCCCTCGATACGACACTCACGATCTATGCCGCGTATGTGTCAGCCGAGCGGCGCGGCGCCGAGGTCAAGGTTCCGCTGCTTTTCGAGGACACCGCGCGGGCTTGAAGGCCCCCAGTCCTCCGGGCGGCTTCAGCAGCACGCTCTCACTCTCAAAGACAAACGTGCCAGCCTTCCGTTGCGCCGAGCGTATTGTCGAAGAACAGGCGCGCCTGCTGGACAATTTCGAAGAACTTGCGGATCCAAAACTACGAAACACGAGGCTATTAGAACGTGTAGGAAAGCCCGATCAGCGGAACCACCTTGTCTTTGAGGCCGCCGTCATCGAGCCGGAACAGTAAGTTTCCGGTGAGCAACAGCGAGCCGGCGATATTCAACTTGGCTCCGGCGGAAGCGCTTGTGATGTTGAACGACTCCGTCGCGAAACGCGTGTTCGCGTATGTAACCTGACCTGCCCCCGGATTGGAGAGTTCCGGCGCCGGCGAAACGAAAGTGGTTGGCAGCGCCCGAGCAGCGTTGAAAACGCGTTGTCCCAAGAGATCGAATGCAAGCGTTAGCGGACGTGCAACGCCAACATCGGCGCCTGCCGTGTACGTGAACTGGTTTGCCAGATGACCTTTCCGGTTCGCCGATATGTCGCCCGCCAGGAGCGAACTCCCGTTGACTTGATAACCCACGGTGAAATGCGGCGCCACCCGGCCAAAGCGGGTGGAGTATGCGATGAAAGGCTTCAGCCCGAACGCGCCCGAACCGAGGAAGTTCCGTTCATCGCCGCTGGGCACGTACAGGTCCGCCGCCACCGCGAGCGAAGAGGACTCCCAACGTTTCACTGTGCCCTTCAACCGGATGATTACATCTCCAATTCCCGTCGCGGAGCCGGAACTGGTGAACAATTTCGTTGTGCTTCCCTCTCGGTTTTGCGAGTCAAAATAGTGGGCTTGTCCAAACGTGGGATTCGGGGGGGCAATCCTGTGAATCTGCGCGTCCGAAGAGACCTTCATCCTCAGGTCCAGAATGGGAATGGCGACCGACACATCAACCCGGTTGGTCAGGCCTACCGTGCCGAATATCGTGAACTGGTCGAGAGTCATATCGACCGAGTTCCTGGCTGTGACGAAATCTTTCTCGTATTCTGCCCCCGTTTCCTGTTCATGCGTAAAAACGGTCGACATGTTGTCAAGAGGGATCCCGTCGATACTGTCAAACGAGAAGCGCTGGTACGCGAAGCCGAGGAAGAATTTTCCCCGGCCTATCGTCTCGGCCCGCTCGGTCAAGATAGGGCCGAAGCTTTGGGCCGACCGGGTGAATACCCCCGTGGCCGAGTCGAAGACGTAGGTGAAACCCGATGCCGGTGAGGCGATGGGCAACCGCGTCAACTCGCTGGCCACCGCGCCGTTGAATGGCCGGAAAT
>JAEHDI010001217.1 GCA_016880505.1 Bryobacterales bacterium
CCTTACAAATCTACGCCGAGATCGGCCCAGTTAACGACCTTCTCCCTGACCATCGCCTCGTGGCCGAGGATCGACGTAAGGGCCGCCGTCGCACCGACGTTGATATCCGCCGGATTGGGCGCGCCCTTTACGATGCAGTCATAGAAGGCCGCTATAAGAGCGTGCGGCGGATCTTGCCGCTTTTCCGCCAGCAGGGACGGCTGAACGTCTCTCGCCAGGGGATACATCGTCACCGTGTCCAGCAGATCTACGGCGCCCTTGGTTCCGTAAACGTAAATCATCTGGTTGTTGTTCGGCATCCGCCTGGGATGAAACACGTTCTGAGTGAACGACATCTTCACCCCGTTCGGATAGTCGAACGTGAGGAGACCGCAGTCGAAAATCGTGCGCCCTGGAGGATCGTTCTTGAACAACAGCGTCCCGCCAAAACCACAGGCACGCGACGGATGTGCTCCGATCACCCAGTTACACGCATCCAGGTTATGCACCGACTGCTCGATCAGGTAGCCGCCGGATTTCGTCACGTCAAAGTACCAGTCGGCGGATGATCCAGTATGGTTGAGATCGGCGGAGGCATGCCGCTGGGCTTTCACCATGATCACGTCACCGATCGCTCCTTCACGAACCTTCCTTACGGCTTCAGCCAGTTGCCCTTCGGTCCGCATATTCTGCCCGACAACGAATACCTTGCTGGTGCTCTTGGCGGCCTTGACAAGGTCACGGACCTGCGCGGCTGTGACTCCGATCGGCTTTTCGCAATAGATGTGCTTGCCGGCCTTGAGAGCCGCGATGGCCATCTCCGAGTGCAGGTGCGGCGGCGTAGCGATGAAAACGGCCTCGACGTCCTTCCGGTCGATGACCCTGCGCCAGTCGGCGTACGTGGCCGGGTTGTCCTTTGCCGCCGCGCTGGCCGCCTTATCGAGCCGGTCGGGCTTAATGTCGCACAGCGCAACAACCTTGGCGTTCGGTTGCGCGAGTACGGCCTTGAGCAAATAGGACCCGCGGTTTCCGACGCCGATTGATGCGGTGTTGACAGTTTGTGCGGTTTGACCATAGCCGATGCGTGCAGCCACGGCCGAACCGAGCAGAAAAGATCTGCGATTCACGTTCATGATCACCTCTGGATCAGTCTACGCCGAAGGAGCGGTCTATGGTTTCTATCCGCCGTCACTCGTTCGAGCGGTTCAGCATTGGGCCTGGATTTCCATTCTTCCTTCTGGTCCGTCATCTCGTCGCGGACTTCGATGGGCCGGCAGCTTCGTGATGTCGATCTCGAGCTGACGCGCACCATGAAGAAGATCGAGAAACAGGCGGGCAAGCTGAAGCACAAGGTACGCGATCGGAGGCGGAGCGTGAATAAGCGGGTGATTTCCATCGCGCTATCGGGGCGGCACAAGGGCAGCGAAGGCGAGCAACGCCGCAAGAAGCAGTATCGCGAACTGCTGCGTTTGTCGCGGCAGATTCTCAACGACATGCGGCAGGTGTTGAGTGAAGTCGAAGACCTCGGTGCGAAGAAGAAAAGGAAGCTACGGCCGCTCACCACGGCTCTGTCGGCGATCGCGGGTCGCGTGCGCCAGGTGATCCGGCAAGCGAAGGTACGGGTGTTCGAGGGTATTACGCAGTTGCCAACGAAGATTGTGAGCCTGTTCGAGCCGCACACGGAGATCATCCGCAAAGGCAAGGCGAGTAAGCCGACTGAGTTCGGCAAGTTGGTGCAGGTCCAGGAAGCGGAGAACCAGATTATCACGTCATTACGAGGTCTTCGAGCAAAGGCCGAGCGATCGCGAGTTGCTACTACCCGCTGTCGAAGCACACGAGCGAGTCCTTGGATGCGTTCCCACTCTGGTGGTTGCAGATGCCGGCTTTTATTCGCAGACTCAGGAACGCGCGGTCCAGGAGAAGGGCGTGAAGTGGGTGGCGGTGCCGAATCGCAGCACCCGCAGCGAGGAGCGAAAGAAAATGGAGGCGCGTCGCTGGTTCAAGAAAGCGCAGGCGTGGAGAAGCGGCTGCGAAGGGCGCATCAGCGTCATCAAGCGGCGTCATGGCCTGAGCCGATGCCGTTACCGCGGAGAGGAAGGTATGAAGCGTTGGGTTGGGCTCGGTGTAATCGCGGACAACCTCATCAATATTGGTAATGCCCTAGCGCTCGCCCATGCGTGAAGCCGGGCGGCTGATCCCTCCTCGCTCGCGCGGAAACGGGGCGGAAAACGCTACCCGGACATGGCTGCGAGTCCGTTCAGAAGGATCTCGGCAGGTCAGAAAACGTCATTTTGCGACGGAAAGTAGTTAATGAATGAAAAGGCGCCGCAGAAATGAGGTGCGCAATAGTGGGCAGGCAGCGCTTTCTTCCGCTTTCAGGAGCTGTTTCGATTGCCAGCAGTTTTGCGGCGCGGCCCCGTGGTATGGCTGTGCGTAGACGAAACCCAGTAGCGTCGTGAAATCAGCAACGGTATCTGGAAACTCCCTTCGGCGTCTGATCGGGAGTGCTCCGGCGATCGGACGACGGACGAGTTTCTTGACCGAACGAGCAGGAGGGACACGCCCCCTTCCCTTACGCGCCACGCAACAACCACGTGGAGAAATCCAGACTAGGTCCTTCACCTCTACCTAGGAGCCAGCGTCACCAGCGCCAGCGTGTATGTCTGCAACCGCGGCACGGTGAAGGAGACGCGGTCTTCCTTCGCCGCGAAATTCACCTGCCGGTCCTCGCCCCCATCCGGCGACATCAGCGTCACCTTAGACGCCTTCTTCCCTGGAGGAATGCGCACGTTCACCTCGATGTTGGTCACCGACGGGGTCTTGAGCCTTCCGTAGTTGACGAGGTGAACCAGTAACTCGCCGGTCGGTTTCTGCTCCATTACTTCTGCCACCACGGTGGGTGGGGCCTTGATTTCGAGCGATAAGCGCCCTCCCGCGGCCCACTGCACTGCATCGACGAGTTCTTTCGAATTCTCCGGCAGCTTCCAGTACTGGCTGGTCATCCGGGCACCGGGCGGCTTGGGTATCGAGGGCTTGACATCCGAAATATAGACGACCCGCCCTTTGCCGATCTGGTTCCGGATCGGCGGCGTCTCCTGTAGCGCCACCTGCCCTCTCCTGCCGATCCTGGGGGCTTCGGCACGGAAAAGGTCCTGCAACCCGAAAGTGGGCCTGCGCAGGCGCCACTCCGTGAGCAATGTCGAGAGTTCCGTAGCGACCAGACCTCTTCCTTGGTCGACGAACTTCCGGATCAGGTCCAGCTTTTCGTCGTTCAGGCACTCCTGATCGGCCAGCACGAGGACACGGTACCTCGACAGATTCTTCAGATTGTCGTCGAAGATCAAGTCGAATGGAACCTTGGCCTGAATAAGCGCCTGCTCGAACAACATCGTGCTGACGGCGGGGCGGTCGTTGTTGTACCCCATGCTGGCGTAAGAGTGGAGCACCGCAACGTCGGCGATGTTGTCCACGTCCCTGTAATGATCGAAGTTTCGGCGGTAGAAGTTGATGTAGTCCTGCTGATCTCGCGGCAGGTCGTAGCCTGCCAGGGTGCCGCCAACGTCGCCCAGGCACTGCCGGTTAAACGCCATCGATTCGGCAAGCTGAAGCGTGTTTCCACCCCTACCCCCGTTGGCAACGAACAGCGTGTTCTTCAGAATGCTAGCCATCTTGAACGTTCTAATCTTGCTGACAAGGATCCCGTCCTCGGTGACACCTGCCGGATCGCCCTCTTCCGTCCACACGGCGTCCATGTGGGCAAGCAGGCGCGGGTAATCCACGCCCTGCTCCCAGATCGTGTTGCGCCCCGAAATGCCCGAGTGCGGGTTGGTCTCTACCGCAACCTCCGGGTTAAGGGTGCGAAGCAGTTCCTCGAGTTCCGCGTAGTAAGCCGTCAACTGGACGCAACGAAAGTCGGTCCATTCCTGGAAGAGCGGATCGTTGATCGCCGTCAGCGGGCGGTCATACCTCGGGGGAAGCATGTACCGGACCTCCGAAAACCCGAACCTCTGCTTCAACTGTTCCGGCGAGTACTTGGCCTGGAGGAACTTCCGAAAGTCATCGATCGCCATCGGATGCTGAAAAATGGCAGGCTCGGCCTGCATACTTGTGTTGTCGAAATGGATCAGGTCTGCCTTGAACTCCTTCTCCGCGATGGTGAGGACCCGTTTCATGTACTCGCGGTATTCGGGGTGCATGAAATAGACCCGTTTACGAAAGGTCTGGTCGTCATAGAAGACCGGTCGCCCAAGGAAATCGGGAACAAACCACTTCTCGGCTTGCGGCTTTTCGGCCAGGAATGTCTCGTAGGCGATCGTACTGCCCACATACACTCCCACACGCATCCCATACTTGTGCACCAGGGCGGCCGTCTGTCTGGCCTTCTCCATGTGATCCTTTTCCGCCTCCAGCCCAAAGCCTTTGTAGAAGTGGAGAATCACAAGGGTCACCCCGATGTCCTTCAGCTTGCGGATGGCTTCTTCGGAGTCTTCCTTGAGGTACTGCTCCTCCTGCTCCACAGGGCTCCCACCGCGCCGGCGCTGGAAGATCGGCATGCTGTCGTGGTTCGACACCATAACCAAAGGGGTGGTGTGGAGCCAGGAAGGCCGGGAGCCGATAACTCGTTTCTTCGGCGCGGCCGTTTCCTGCCGCGTCATACAGGATGCGAACGTGAACACTGCGGTGAACAGCAGAACAATACATCCGAACGTGCACATCAAACGCCGTTCCATAAGCATTACCCCAGATTGATTACCACGAGGCTGTACGTAGCCAGCCTCGGCACAGTGAACTCCGCGCGCTGGCCTTTCAGCCTGGGCGCAATGGTCAAAGACTTGTCTTCATCCGGTGAGAGCAGCGAGATTCGCTCCACCTTTTTCCCGTCCGGGATCTGCACGCTGACCACAACGCCGTTGACGACGGGATGCCGGAGCGCATCGTAGTTGATCAGATGAACAACCATCGCGCCGGTCTTCTCCTGGCGCAGCAGTTCGGCGGTGACGGTGGGCGGCGCCTTCACGTCGAGAGAGAGGTTGCCGCC
>JAEHDI010000161.1 GCA_016880505.1 Bryobacterales bacterium
CGGGTCCACCATTCCCCGGAGGTGCGCCACGGACCGGCGGCCTCCGAAACTTCTCCCCGCACACCTGGTGCGGCCACATAGTGCGGCGTCTCCGCGCGCAGCCGGACACTCGCCGGCAGCACCGGTCGAAAAACACGAACCGCAAAAACCGGGACAGTATCCTCATTTCCCGATTTCATTTGGGCAAAATCGGGAAATGAGGATACTGTCCCGGTTTTTGTCAGACGAAATGCGTCGGGGCGGTGCGTGTTCAGCAGTTCCGGAGTGCCGGCGTTGCCTTCGCCGACCATCGCCGTGATCCGTGCCAGCGTGAGTTGCAGCTTCGCCGGCTCAGGCGCGAGCGGCAGGAAAAGCCCTCGCTGCAGTGTACGCGGTTCCACCGGGTCGAGCGTGAGTTCCGCCGCCGTCACCGCGGCCGGCGGCGGGTGTGCCTCCAGGTCCAGTTCGAGCAATTTCAGAAACACCCTTGTGTCCCGCTGCGGGACCGGCAATTCCAGGATGCGCGTGTGCTCCTGCCGGTTTTCGAGACGAAGGCGCAGCGTGATCCGGTTCGTCGCCAGCGACTGTGCTTCCAGCCGCCCGCAGATCTCACCCAGCATCCGCGCGAGCACAAAAAGGAGCGGCTCCACCTGCGAGACCGGATCCTCCAGTTCCTCCCGCTCGGTATAACTGGTGGGCGGCGGCGCCAACCGGAGGGGGCGATGCGCACGGCCAAGCGACAGTTCGTGCAGCCTCACCCCCTCCTCGCCGAGCCGTTCCGCCAGCCCGATGGGTGGAAGGGCGGCCACGTCGCCGAGAGTCTTCATGCCCCACCGGTCGAACGTTTCCAACAGTTCCAGCGGCATCGCGAGCTGTTCCAGCGGGATGTCCTCCAGCCGCGCTGCCTCCTCCCCGGGCGGGATCACGGTCACCCCGCTGAGGTTCCGCGCTGCGACCGCGGCGGTGTCCGGATTGGACGCAATCGCCAGGCTGGCTACAATTCCGCGCTCGGCGCCGCGCCGTGCAATTTCAGCCGCGATTTGATGGGCCGTACCGAACAGCCGCCCCAGTCCCGCGATCGAAAAAATCACCGTACCCGGCGCGGTCATCTCCACGAAAGGTGAAAACGAACCGGCCAGTTCGGCCAGTTTCGGACCGGCAAACTCATCGGGCGTGTAGAGACAGGCAAACATGGGTTTCCGCTTTCACTGGTTTGCGGACGACGACCTCGGTATTCAGCCCGGCAAGCAGCAGGGCGGGCTTCCCGCCGGACCAGGCGGCCCTGCCCGGCCGAAAATCCAGCCAGCACGAAGAGCAGGACTTTACCTGGGCCTGTCCGGCCAAAACGAGCAGAACGGTGGGCGTGTTTTCGATGGCGCGCCGGAAGCGCCACCACCACGAGATTGGGATGCGCTGAAGAACCTTCGGAGGGACATCCGACAGATCCAGGCAGACCACGCCGAACCCCCCGCCGTGGAGGATCAGGTCAGCCGCCTTCATGGCGGTCGACGGATTACCCCGGCACCGCACCCAGACGAGCTTGCTCAGTTCGACGCCGGAACGGGCCGCTGAGGACAGGTCGAAGGCGTCGTGGACGTCCACCACGGCGCAGAATTCCAGCCGTTCCGTCGCCTGTGCCAGCACGGACACGAGCAGGCTCATTTTGCCGGATGACCGTCCCCCGGTCAACTCCGTGACCGCACCCCGGGGAAGTCCTCCAAGCAATTGATCTAATTGCACTAATCCAGTTGGAAGATACTCCTCCCGAGCCTTCGAAATGGACAGGAGCGTCGATGCCGGGACCGCTGCGGACATAGTCTAGTTTCGCTTTTTATTCGCCTTTACTATTGTGTCCCGAACCTATGTTTCTGTCAATCGGGGGTCGGCTCAGAGGGCAGATAAAATCGACCATCCAATGGTTGAAAATCAGCCATTCGATGGTTGAAAATCAACCATCGTCATGACGCGCCCTTTTCTTCGGTACCTTCTTCTCACGCTCGCGGTTTATGCCTGTGCTTCGGCGGAACCGATGCTGACCCACGTCGACGTGTTCACCTCGGGAGCGGAGGGCTACCACAGCTTCCGGATTCCGGCGATTGTCACCGCCGCCGACGGCTCGCTGCTGGCGTTCGCCGAAGGACGCAAGGAGAACCGCACAGACCCGGGC
>JAEHDI010001218.1 GCA_016880505.1 Bryobacterales bacterium
CTTGCCGTCCGTGCAGGTTCCCTGCTGAACTTTGCTGAACTGGCGCGTAGCACCCAAATTCCTCAAAGCACGCTCAAGAGATACTTCACCCTTCTTGAGACCACTTTCCTGGTGCAATTACTACCGGCATGGTCTACCAACTTGGGTAAGCGTCTGACGAAATCGCCTAAGCCCACTCTCAACGATACTGGCCTGATGAGCTACCTGTTGGGATTGAATGAGCGACGTCTCGCGACGGAGCCCAACACGTTCGGACCGCTGCTCGAGAAATTTGTCGCCATGGAGATCCGAAAACAGGCTGCCTGGAACAATGTTCGCTCACAGATGTTTCACTTCCGCCTCCCCACCGGCCAGGAAGTCGACCTTGTGCTGGAAAGCGCATCTGGCGGCGTAGTGGGGATCGAAGTAAAAGGAAGCGACACCGTCGGTCCTTCGGACTTTCGCGGCCTGCGGGCTTTGGCGGAGTTGTGCGGAGAGCGATTTCGCCGCGGCGTAGTTCTATACACGGGCGCCGAAGCGGTGCCGTTCGGTCGGGGGTTGTTCGCGTTGCCGGTCAGCGCTCTATGGCAATCCCATCTGCCGGCCCGTAGGATGGAGAGGGAATCGCCATGACCCGCCTCCTTCTCACGCTCGCGGTTTGTGCCTGTGCTTTCGCCGAACCGATGCTGACGCACGCCGACGTGTTCACCTCGGGAGCGGAGGGCTACCACAGCTTCCGGATTCCGGCGATTGTCACCGCCGCCGACGGCTCGCTGCTGGCGTTCGCCGAAGGACGCAAGGAGAACCGCACAGACCCGGGCGGCGGCGATATCGACCTCGTGTACAAGCGAAGCACAGACAGCGGTGCCACGTGGACTGCACTGAAGGTCCTCGACGATCCAGGCGAGAAGTGGGCGGCCTCGAACCCGACTCCCGTGCTCGACCGCTCGAACGGCCGCGTCTGGATCGTCTACAACCGCTGGGAGCCCGGCTATGGCACCGACGGTTCCCAGCCCGGCACGATGAACAACCAGACCTGGACTCGTTACAGTGACGACAACGGCCAGACGTGGTCCGCAGCGATCGACATCACGAAGAGCGCCCGCGACTTCGATGACTGGGGCGCCATGTTCACCGGACCGGGCGGCGCGATCCAGACCCGGAGCGGCCGTCTCCTGATTCCATCGGCCATGAAGCCGGACACATACTCGATCTGGCTTTCCGCGGGTGAATTCCGGGGCAGCATGGAGTTCATGCGCGCATATGCGGTCTACAGCGACGACCACGGCGCGACATGGCGGCGAGGTGCGCTCGTCCATGCGCTGACCAACGAGAACCAGCTCGTGGAACTCTCGGATGGCACGGTTCTGATGGACGCCCGGCAGAACGCAGGCGGCCGGCGGTGGATGATCGCCAGCAAGGATGGTGGCGCATCGTGGTCTGAACCGCGTCCCGGGGAGGCCGTCACGGCAGTCGCCACCGCGATCGAACGGTTCACTTCGACCGCCGCCGGCGACGACCGCGACCGCATCATCTGGACGGGGCCGTCCGGTCCCGGCAGGCAGACGCTGGTGGTCCGTGTGAGCTACGACGAAACCCGAACCTTTCCAAAAGAGCGCGCCCTTTACTCCGGGAAAGCCGCGTATTCCGACATCGACATCCTGAAGGACAAGACGGCCGGGGTCCTCTGGGAGCGGGATGATTACAAGTTCATCACCTTCACCCGTTTCAACCGGGAGTTCCTGGAGGGCGGGCTACAGGGGAGATGACGCTTACGGCGCGAGCATCCCGCCATTGATCTCGATCGTTTGCCCGTGAACGTAGCGCGCGGCGTCGGAACACAGGAACACAATCACGTCGGCCACGTCTTCGTTCGTACTGAGACGGCCCGCCGGCGTCATTTTCACCACCTGGTCCAGAATCTCCCGCGTTGAGAATCTCTCGTGGAAGTAGTTGTCTACCGTTCCCGGGCTTACGGCGTTAACTCTGATGCCGTGCGGAGCGAGTTCCCGCGCCATCCCCTTTGTCAGGCACGTCACCGTCGCTTTTGCGGCTGCGTAGACGGTGGCCCCGGGGCCGCCGCCGTTCCGCCCGGCGATCGAGCTCAGGTTTACGATGATGCCGTTTTTCCGCTCGATCATGTGCGGCGCGACCGCCTGTGCGATGAGGTAGGCGCTCTTCACGTTGAGGTTCATCACCTCGTCGTAGAGTTCCTCGGTGTCCTCGAGCAGCTTCGCCCGCTTCACCAGTGAGCCCGCATTGTTGATGAGGATGTCGACTTTTGGTCCCGATGCCCGCAGTTGTTCGAGAAGCGAATGGATCCCGTCCACGGTGCCA
>JAEHDI010001219.1 GCA_016880505.1 Bryobacterales bacterium
GCCGACGCCGTCGTCCTGGACGGTGAGAAACACCGCGTCCGGCCGTCCGTGAATGGCGACGCGGATGGTGCGGGCCTGCGAATGCCGCACGCAGTTCGTGAGAGCTTCCTGCACAACGCGGAACACGCATGTCCGGTGGCTGTCTGGAAGCCCGTCGAGAGTTCCGTCGATCTGGACCGTCACCGGAATCCCGCTCCGGCGACTGAACTCTCTGCCTTGCCACTCGACCGCCGGGCCGAGCCCAAGATCGTCCAGCATCGATGGTCGCAGCCCCATGGCAATGTTCCGCACCGAATTGAGGGTTTGTTCGGCGAGGTGCTTTACGTCCGTGAGGCGGGCCTGGAACTGTTCCCCTGGCATGTGCCGGTCGTCCTCCAGGTTGGCCAGCTCCATTCGGAGTCCGGTGAGCATCTGACCGACCTCGTCGTGCAACTCGCGGGAAATGGATTTCCGTTCCGTCTCCTGGGCGCGCACGAGCTGGTGCGACAGCCGGCGCAGTTCGCCTTCGGCGCGCTCGGTAATCCGCTGCTGCTCCTCCGTTCTCCGCTCCAGTCGTGAGATTCTCAGGATGCTCAGGACAGCCACCAGAATACCCAGTGAGACCACGAAGCCGATCATCCACGCCACATAGCGGCGGAACGCCGCCTGGCTTCGCCTAAGCAACTGCTGCTGGCGCTGAACATTACTCGTGTTCAGTTTCTGGATTTCGTGGGCCATGTTCAGTACGGCATCGCGTCGCGGCAACACCTGCCGGCGAAGAAACAGGGAGCTGAGGGCCATCTTCTGCTGTGGTGTCCATTCGAAGATCGGATCCAGGGAATCCCAGTACGCGTCGATCTCGCGCCGCAGTTGACGGAGAACACCGGCATCTTCCGCGCCGAGGAGGCGCTCCAGCTTCTCCAATTGGCCCCCCATCGAGTTGCGAATCTCACGAAGATGTTCGCGGTGCGCCTCGGCGGTCAGGTGCGAGGGATCGAGCAGGAAATCGCGGGCGAGGATACCGGAAACGTGGATCTGAGAGTCGATCCCGGTGAGCGCCGCGGTGATCTCCCGGTCCGTCGCGTGGATATTCATGATCTCGGACTGGATCTGCCGTGCGCGCCGCGAGGCCCCGATCCCTGCGAGAGCGATCAAAAACACAAGACTGCCGAAACCAAAGATGAGGATTGGC
This sequence comes from Bryobacterales bacterium, assembly GCA_016880505.1. GTDB lineage: Bacteria > Acidobacteriota > Terriglobia > Bryobacterales > Bryobacteraceae > JAEHDI01. The sequence continues at coordinate 1,172 of JAEHDI010001219.1, forward strand.
CAAGTTCGCGTCCGCATGACGCCGCCCTTTCCGCTGACTCCCATTCTTTCACGCCGTCTCCCGTCCTGGAGGTATGGATCGCAAAGTCCGGACAAACTAGTCTGGAGAGTGATGATCGCGGTGTTCACCGACCTCGACGGGACCCTTCTCGACCACGAGACCTACTCGTGGGAACCGGCCCGGCCCGCGCTCGATGCGCTCGCCCGGCGGCGCGTTCCGCTTATCCTCTGCAGCAGCAAACCGCGCGCCGAGATCGAGCCGCTGCGGTCGGCCCTTGGCAACCGGCATCCGTTTATCGTCGAGAACGGCGGCGCGGCGTTCCTGCCGCAGGGATATTTCTCGTTTGCCGTACCCGGGGCGGCCTCCCGCGACGGGTACGAGGTCATCGAGTTCGGCGACCGGTACGTGGAGCTTGTCGAAGCCCTGCGCTCCGCGGCCAATGCTGCCGGGGCGCCCGTGCGTGGATTCAATGTGATGACCGCCGCGGAGATCTCCGAGCGCTCCGGCCTCTCGCCGGAGAAGTCCCGGCTGGCGAAGGTGCGCGAGTATGACGAGCCTTTCTATATTCTGGATCCTTCGCGCGAAAGCGCTCTCCTCCGGGAGATCGAGGCGCTAGGCAAACGCTGGACTCGCGGCGACCGTTTCTTCCACATCACCGGA
>JAEHDI010001220.1 GCA_016880505.1 Bryobacterales bacterium
CCGCCGCTTTCACTCGTCGCGGCACCACGGCCTGAACAAGGTCGAGCCGGCGATCCCTCGCGACCCCTTCGATCAGAACGTATTCACTCAAGTCCATCCAACCCATTGGTGACCTCACCAAGCACACTGCAAAGAGATGGCCAACTTCGACCGTGCAGGCAGGATCGTCGAAATCGGCCCAAAGCCGCGATCAGCTTGTTTCATCGCGGAACACGGCGTTCCGTTGTGGAATCGCTGACCGGTGGATCCCGACGATGTGGCGGCGCGCGTCAGGCGAGCTCGTGCGTGGCTCATCCGCTGTCGGGGATCCATTCGGGCGTTGCCTGATCACTCGAGGGCACTCCGGCGAACGATGTCCGCGTACTTCCACTAGTCGGGCGCTAGGACTGAAAATCCTGGCCCGCTGGCGGAGGGGCCCCTCCTGTGTAGGATAATGGGTCGCACCAATTCCTTCGTGGGATGATTCATGGTGTCCTTTATCGGGCACGCGGAAAGGAGCCCCATCATGCCGGTCACACTGCCGCATTCCGTGAAGAAACTCCTGCAGGACAAGGCCTACGGGCACGTGGTGACGTTCAACGCCCAGGGCAAGCCGCAGCTCACGATGGTGTGGATGGACGTGGATGGCGACGAGGTCACCTTCAACACTGCGGAGGGTCGAAACAAGCCGCAGAATTTGCGCCGAGATCCCCGCATCATTGTCTCCGTGCAGGACCGCAACGACCCCCAGGCCTACGCGGTCTTCCACGGCAAGGCCCGGGTCACGGAGACGGGCGCCGACGATCACATCGACAAGCTCGCCAAGCGATTTCTGAACGCCGACAAGTATCCGTTCCGTCGGCCCGGAGAGAAGCGACTGATCGTACGCATCAGCGTCGATCGGATCGGCGGCTTCGGTCCGAAGATGGTTCCCTGGTCATAGCGATTCGGCCCTCCCGGCTTCCACCCACATTGGCGACCTCCATGACGAGGTCCCCGGGCAGGTTCTCTACGAACATCCCACCTTTCACACAGGGTGAGACTCATTGGCGGATAGTGAGCCCCCGGCTTGATCAGGGAGTCAGAGCTCTGGACTCTCTACGAAAGCCGAAGAGGTGCCTCAGGCGCTGGACGACGCTGACCACACGACGCGTGCGATGAGCGATACGGTCCAAGTCCTGCTGCAGTACGGCTACGTGGTGCTCTTCGCCTTCGTGCTGGCGGAGCAAATCGGTCTTCCGATCCCCGCCGTGCCCGTCCTTCTTGGAGTCGGCGCGCTCGCCGGAACCGGGCGGATGAGCCTGGCGCTGGCGCTCGGTGCCGCACTCGCGGCGTCGCTCCCGCCGGACCTCGTCTGGTATGAGCTCGGCCGGCGCCGGGGTGGTCGGATCCTCGGTCTATTATGTCGCGTCTCGCTCGAGCCGGACTCGTGCGTGCGTCGCGCCGAGAACCTGTTCATGCGGAGGGGTCGGAAGGCGTTGTTGATCGCAAAGTTCTTCCCCGGACTGAGCACGATCGCTCCGCCTCTTGCCGGGGTGGTTGGCGTCGGTCGATGGCAGTTCCTCCTGTTCGACAGCGCTGGCTTGATCATATGGGCCGGCGCCTGGATGAGCCTCGGCTACGTCTTC
>JAEHDI010001221.1 GCA_016880505.1 Bryobacterales bacterium
GAAAGAATAAGTTAATGAGTTTGGGATAGATAGTGACCGGGAGTTGTGGGGGGGAGACCGAGTTGATTGTGCAGGGCTGGGTTTCGTCCATGAAAAGCTTAGCGGATCAGTCTGTCCCCGGTTGTCTCGGTTGTCCCGTGTTGCCCTTGCCCGTTTTGCCGAAGTAATCGAGGCCCGTTGACCTAACCATGCGGTCTTAGCTTATACAGTATCCAGCCAATCGAAAACAGCAAAGCGGCGAATGCAAATGTCCCGAATACCGCCACTATCAGCCGCTTGCCATAGGACGTAACAACACTGCGCCAGCCTCCGGAATCGACCTGATGTTCAAAATGTTCCACGTCGGCCGATGCAGTTCGTTGCTGCCTTCCCAGCCCGAGGAGCAGCGCGGAAATGAAAGGCAGGCAAAAGGCCAGGCAGAGCCATTGAGCGGCATGCTCCTGCAGAGTTGGTATTTCGCTCTGGTGCTTTTCCAGCCCTGTCCGCCCGCTGATCGTAGCCGCAGCCCCCATCCAAGCAAAGACGGCGTAGGCTGAGGCAAACATCGAAAGCACGGCCAGAATCCGCCACACTACCAACCGATAATTACTAAGGAGTTTCGAGGACATGCTATGTAAATCGCCAGTCTGCACGCTCCGCATCGATATGGCTTGTGGCTTGCTTCGCCCGCATGGTTGCGGCCGGCGTTCCGCATCATATCACTCCGGAAATCTGCGCAGTTCAGCGCTGTTCCCGGTCAGTCGGCGAAATGCGCCAGCGAGACCCCGCTGACGGACTGATTCATCAGCTCAAGCTGTGACGAGTACAGGAAGGCCGCATCGCCGTTCTTCAGGCTCTCGCGGTGGAGGCGGCGGAACAGCGGGACGAGATCAGGGTCACGCCAACCCCGATCGACCTCCTGGTCGAGGATGAGAAAGGCTTCCTCGGAACTGAGCGCCGCCTTGTAAGGCCGGGCGGTGGTGAGGGCGTCGTATACGTCGGCGACCTGAAGGATACGCGCTGCTAATGGGATCTGCTCGCCTTTCAGCCCGTCGGGGTAGCCGCTCCCGTCCCAGCGTTCGTGGTGGCTGCGAATGATGGGCAATACCGGCTTCAGGCTTTTCATTCCGCGGCAGATCTCCTCACCCTTCACGGGGTGAAGCTTCATGACGGACCACTCGTCCTCGGTCAGCCGGCCATTTTTGTAGAGGATAGAATCCGGAACGGCAACCTTGCCGATATCGTGCAGAAAGCCGCCGCGATGGAGGGCGAGCAACTCCGGGCGCGAGAGGCCAAGGGTCATTCCGAGCGAGATGCTGTACCAGGCGAGACGCTCGCAGTGGCCGGCCGTGTAGTGATCCCGGTGTTCGATGGCCCGGGCCAGCGCGAAGAGGATGGATTCAGCCTCTTCGAGGGAGTCGATGACCGCCTTGTGGCGAAGCATTGCCCGGATGCGGGCGCGCACAACAGCCGGGTGAAGCGGTTTGGTGAGGAACTCGTCCGCGCCAGAGCCGATGCCGGTGATCTCGTTTTCGACTCCCTGGATGCTGGTCAGCATCAGGATGGGAATGAGCTGGGTACGGCGGTCCGATTTCATTGACCGGCAGAACTCGGGTCCGCTCATCCCGGGCACCATCAGATCGAGGATGACCAGGTCGACTTTCTCCTGATCGAGAAACGCGAGCGCCTCTTGCGCACGCCCCGTCTCGAGAATGTGGTACGACTCCGTTTTCAGGGTTGCCCGCAAAAGCCTGCGGTTCATCTCCTCCCCATCGATAATCAGAATGGTCGGCAGCCTTTCCGCGCCGGAAAGGGCGCCGGCGCCAGCCGGCGTGAGCCCGGACGCGGTCACGACAGCTTCCCTGGCTGCGCGCTGGACGAGAATTTGGTCGGCCATAATCTGTCGGCTCCGGCCACAGACGAATTAGCCTCATGTTCCTTATCGGACGGCCTGCCCTAAATCCTTATCCGCAGTTGCGCCGGGGGCGCACATCGAGTCCAATATCAGGTAAGGAACAGGTGTTTAATCTAGGGGAGGCCTACATGAAAAGGTGGATTCCGGCGCTGGTACTGGCCGTCGCCGCACCGCTCGCAGCGGGAAGCCTGACAGAGGAGGAGCGCGACTTCGCGATGAGCAGCCTGCACGCGAGCCGCAAGTTGTTTCTCGACGCGATCGCGGGTTTGTCCGAGGCGCAATGGAAGTTTAAGCCCGCGCCGGACCGCTGGTCCATCGCCGAAGTGGCGGAGCATGTCACGCTGACCGAGGGCTTCCTTTACAGCCTGGTGACCGACAAGGTCATGAAAACGGAGCCGGTAACCGATCGCGCGCCGGTGAAACATGAGCAGGACGAAGAGCTCCTGGCCAAGATGCGCGACCGCAGCAAGAAGGCAAAAGCCACGGAGGAGATGAATCCCAAGGGCAAGTGGCCGACGCCGGCAGCCGCCGCGGAGGCCTTCAAGCAGGCGCGGGATAGAAACATCGACTACATCCGGACGACGCCGGACGACCTTCGGAGCCACGTCCAGGGAGAGATGGACGCCTACCAGTTCTTCATTCTGATCGCGGGACATGCCGAGAGGCACGTCGCGCAAATGAACGAGGTCAAGGCTGATCCGAAGTATCCGCGCTAAGTAGAAGACGCTGACCCTACCCCATTCCCGCGCCACCCCCGCCCCGTCGCGGACGAGGAGCCGACTGCTGTTCGCCGACCGGCTGCGCGGCCTCGCGCTGGTGGTGATGATCGAAACCCATGTCTTCAATTCGATGCTGTCGGAGAGTCTCCGTCAAACCGGCTGGTTCCGTGCTCTGAACTTCGTAAACGGGCTGGTCGCTCCGTCGTTCCTGTTCATCTCCGGCTTCGTGTTCCTACTGTCGGCGGAACGCAAAGTGGCCGAGTTTCGCACTTTTGGACAGGCCTTCTGGATACAGCTCCGGCGGATTGGGGTGGTCTGGCTGATCGCCTATGTCCTTCACGTCCCCCCTGCCGTTTTCGGCAAACCCTGGACCAGCCTCACACGCCAGGACTGGCTGCCTACGATCCAGGTGGACGTGCTGCACTGCATCTGCGTCACGTGGCTGTTCCTGCTGGCAGGACTTATGGTTCTCCGATCCGCGGCGGCCCGGCGAGCCTGGCTGCTGGTTAGCGCGCTGGCTACCACCGTGGCGGCTCCCTGGGTGTGGAGTGTCCGATTCGACCAGTTCTTGCCGGCCCCGCTGGCGGCGTACTTCAACGACGGACTCAACTCGCTGTTCCCGGTGTTTCCTTGGAGCGGGTTCATGCTGGCGGGGGCGCTTTGTGCATCGTCATTTCTCGCGGCGCGAGAGCGGGACATGGAACGGCCGTTCATGCTCCGCCTGTCCGGCCTGGCTGCCGTGTTCGTGACGCTCGGTCTCGCGCTGCCGGAGTTGCCGTTGGCACCAGGCAGAACCGAAACACCCTGGCAGGCCGATCCTCGGACATTCTTTCTGCGCCTTGGGCTGGTGTTCGTTCTTCTGTGTGTCTGTTGGCTGGTGGACCGGCGGCGGCAGTCCGGGGAGTCCTGGCTCTTTCTGGTCAGCCGGGAGTCGCTATTTGTGTATGTCGCTCACCTGACGGTCCTGTTCGCCCCGGTGTTCGGAGGCAGAAGCCTCGTCGATGTGGCCGGAAAATCGATGGGGCCGGGCTGGTGCGTGCTGGCCATCGCCCCGCTGCTGGCGGTCATGGTTACGGGGGCGCGAGTATGGAATCGGTGGAAGGTGCGAGGGGCGCAGCCGGCTTGAGCTTTTCCTGGATGTCGAAGACGTACTTCAGCGTTTCGGCGATCGCGGGCACGCCGCCGAAGAAGTCGACCCGGCCTGGACCCGCATTGTAGGCGCCCAAGGCTAGCGACAGGTCGCCGCTATAGCGGTCCAGAAGCTGGCGCAGGAACCTGGCGCCGGCGCCGACGTTTTGCTTCGGGTCGAATGGGTCGGTGACACCGAACTCTCCCGCGGTCGCGGGCATCAACTGCATCAGGCCCTGCGCCCCTTTGGAGGAGACCGCACACGGCCGGAAGTCCGACTCCTTCTCGATGACGGCCCGCAGGAGGTCCGGGGTGAGGCCTTCCCGCTTGGAGACCTCGTCGATGAGTCGACCGATCTGTTCCGGGGGCACCGGATCGCACTCCTGTGCGGCGGCAGGAATCGCCAGAGGCGGCGCGTCTGACTCCTCGGCCCACGGAACGGTGAAGAACGAATGACCTGGAGCCTGCGTGGACCGGACCTGTTTTCGTATCGCGGCACGCTGGCTTTCAATCGAGGTCTCCATCGCCACGCGGGCGGCTTCGTACGGGTCCTGAGGTTGTGCCGCGAGTTGGACCAGCCACGCGGCGAGCAGCAGAGGGATCACGCGCATTCCACTCCTGTTGATCGGCAGATGGCCGCAAAGACTTGAGATAAGATGCATGGTGTTTACCATGAAAAAAGCAATCCTGTTCTTATTGACCGTCTCCGTGTTGTGCGCACAGGAGATTCCGCGTTCCGAGTATCCGCAGCCGCAATTCCAGCGCGAGCAGTGGCTGACACTCAACGGCCGGTGGCAGTTTGAATTTGACGACGCCAACGTAGGGCTGGAGCAGAACTGGGCTTCGGGAGCGAAGAAGTTCAGCCGCGCGATCCTGGTTCCGTACTGCTTTGAGAGCAAGCTGAGCGGCATCGCGGACACGTCGTTCCACCCCTGGGTCTGGTACCGCCGCAGCTTCGGCGTGCCCGACGCCTGGAAGGGGAAGCGGGTGCTCCTGAACTTCGGCGCGGTGGACTACCGCTCGATCGTGTGGGTAAACGGACAGCGCGCCGCCAGCCACACCGGCGGGCACGTTCCCTTCTCGATTGACGTCACGCCGCTCCTGAAAGCCGGTCCGAACGTGTTGACCGTGAGGGCGGAGGACCCGCCAACCGATCGGACCGTGCCTCGCGGCAAGCAGTATTGGGAACCGCAATCGGAGGGGATCTTCTACACCCGGACGACCGGCATCTGGCAGCCCGTCTGGCTGGAGGCGGCGGGCGAAAGCTACTTCGAAAAGGTTCGGATCACGCCGTCGAACGACGGTACCGTGCGGTTCGACGCTGCGATCGCGCGCTACCTGCCGGGCGCCGAGTTCCACGCGATCATCCGATCAGGCGAAAGCGCAGTGAGCTCAGGCATGATTCGCGCAGACGAGCGTAGGGTGGCGCTGGCGCTTCTGGTCAACAAGCCCAGGCTCTGGTCGGCAAACTCGCCGAGTCTCTACGACGTGACGTTCGAATTGCGCCGCGGCAGTGCGGTGGTGGACCGGGTTCAATCGTACTTGGGGTTCCGCTCGGTTTCGACCGGAAACGGCCGGGTCCTGATCAACGGAC
>JAEHDI010000018.1 GCA_016880505.1 Bryobacterales bacterium
AAGGAACCGGGAAGACGGCTAGTGCTGGAATCCCAGCTGGGCTCGATTCGTCAAACTTGCAACCCTGAGGAGGACCAAAAACCGTGAACAGAATCCTCGTGAGTGTTCTGGGTCTCTTGGCTTTTCTGCCGTGGTCTTCGCCAGCTCATGCCCAGCGAACAACCGGCTCGATTGCCGGCTCGGTCACAGATGCGAGCCAAGCGGCGGTGCCTGGCGCCGAAGTGGTGATTCGCAACCTGGCTACGGACGCCGAACGGCACACATCCGCGAACGAGGTCGGTTTCTACACGGTGACCGCGTTACCCGCGGGCCGCTATGCAATCGTGGTTTCACGACAGGGTTTCATGACGTACAGCATTCCCGAATTCGTGATTCAGGTCGATCAGCAAGCGACGGTGAATGTCGAACTGAAGGTGGGGGAAGTGACCGAAACAGTGACGGTTGAGGGGACTCCCGTTGCCGTCGAAACACGTGCCGGCACGCTGAACACATCCATTCACGAAAAAATGATTAACGACCTTCCACTGAACGGTCGGAACCTCATGCAGTTAACGCTGCTCACTCCCGGCGCACTTCAGACAACCGGAACGTTTGCCCAGCAGGCCACGCGTCCCGAGGCCGGAGGCACATTGGTCTCCGCCAGTGGCGGACATGGGAACTCAACCACCTTTGTACTCGACGGAGGGAATCACGAAGATCCTTATACCTTGGCGGCCAACGTACTTCCCAACCCGGACGCTATTCAGGAATTCACTTTTCAAACGAATAGCTATAGCGCCAAGTTTGGGGGACGCGGCGGCGGAGTGGTCAATCTGGTGACGCGCTCGGGACAAAACAAATTTCACGGGTCGGCGTTTGAGTACCTTCGCAACAGCAGTCTCAACGCGACAAATTTCTTTAGCCACGCGAGCGACGGCCTGAAGCGGAACCAGTACGGTTTTGCTTTCGGGGGCCCGATTAGGCACGACAAGACTTTTTTCTTCGGGTCCTGGCAGGGAACGCAGTTGCGTTCTGCGCCCTCCACTTTCACGGCGATCGTGCCCACAGCGGCGCAGCGGAACGGCAATTGGTCTGGTTTAGCCCGGCAACTCGTGAATCCGCGAACGGGCACGGCGATTCCGGGCAATATCATCCCGAAGTCGGATCTGTCTCCCGCCGCGCAAAACTTCTTGAAGCTTATCCCCGTGTCGACTGCTGCGAACGGCTTGATCTTTTACCAGGATAAATACCGGACGGGCGACGACCAGTTCATCGTGAAGGTCGATCACCACTTCAACGAGAAGCACACTATCTCGGGAAGATACTTTTACGATAATTTGTTTCAGCCTTCCCTTGCCGATCCGAAGAACGCGCTGACCGCCTTTGCGAATACAAGCAAGCAATGGCGGAGTCAGGGCGCGTTGATGAATTACACGTATGTAGCCAGCCCGACACTGTTGAGCAATACAAACCTGAGTTTCAACCGGGCATTCCACATCGCTCGCGCGGCGCCAGAGTTTCCCAGCCAAGAAAGCTTTGGCATCAACACCAAGAACCAAGCCCATGGCCCGGAGATTCGGACGGTAATCGCCAGCTATTTCACCGTGCG
>JAEHDI010001222.1 GCA_016880505.1 Bryobacterales bacterium
ACTTCCTGCGCGGGTCGAACGTCACGCTGCATCGCTTCTTCGAGGACCCAGGCTGCAAGCGGCTTCCCTGGACCGAAGCGTGGGTCCGAAAACTCCTCGCCGAGATCCCGAAGAAGATGAACTGGAACAGCTTCCGCTTCTGTATCGGCCCTGTGCCCGATCGCTGGCTGGAGATCGCCGATGAGGCCGGCCTGCTCATCCAGAACGAGTACTTCATCTGGACCGGCCATCCGGATTGGCGCGGCGTTTACAGCCGCAAGTGGAACGGCGACTTCCTGGTCGAGGAGTACAAGCGCTGGATGCGAGACAACTGGAACCACCCCAGCGTCGCCATCTGGGACGCCAATAACGAGTCCTTCGACCCGATTTTCGCGGACAAAGTGATTCCGGCCGTGCGCGGGCTCGACCTCTCCGGCCGCCCCTGGGAAAACAGCTACAACATTCCCGTTGGACCGGACGACCCCGTCGAGCACCACCCTTATCTCTTCAGCCGCACGGAAAACGACAGCGAGCGGCCGTTTCGCATGGCCGAACTCGAGGAAATGGGAGGCGCGCCCCGAGGCGCCGGCAACATTCCGAGCGGCCACGCGGCCGTGGTCAACGAGTACGGCTGGATTTGGCTCAATCGCGACGGAACGCCCACCGAGCTGACGAAGAAAGTCTACGCGGATCTCACGGGCCCCAACGCCACCGCCGAAGAACGTTTCGCCATGAACGGCTACCTGCTCGGCGGGCTGACGGAGTACTGGCGTGCTTTCCGGCATTACGCCGGCGTGCTTCATTTCGTCTATCTCACGTGCAGCTACCCCGGCGTTTACACCTCGGACCACTTTCGAAATCTGGAGACGCTCGAACTCGATCCGTACTTCGCGGACTACGTCGGCGAAGCCTTCAAGCCGCTCGGCGTTTACATCCATTTCTGGCAGCCGGAGCTCAAGGCCGGCGCCGAACGAACCTTCCCGGTGATGATGGTGAACGATGGAACCCGGCCGGTGAAAGGCCGCCTGGTCCTGTCGCTCGAGGCCGAGGGCGGGGGAGAGGCGGCCAGGGCGGAAACAGCCTTTAATCTGATGGCCAATGGCCAGGAGACATACCTCGTGAAACTGCGTGTTCCCGCCGTCGCCGGGCGCCACGTTCTGAAAGCTTCGGCGGTTCCCGGCAGTGGCGGCCCCACCGTCAGCCGCCGCAAGGTGACCGTGCAGTAGGTATTGAGACGTTCGCATGCTTTACCCTCTTGACAAACGAATCCCTTCGTACTAAAAGATTAGTATGGAGACCTGCCGGAGGCAATGAGACGGGAATGAGATTTGTGTGCTTGATCCCATGTGCTTCCTTTGCCCTGTTGTTGAGTTGTGCCCCGCGCGCTGCTCGAACCTCTGGCAAGCCGGCAAACGCTCCATTGCCTCTGCCTCCGGATCTCCCTCCGGAGAAACCCGAACTGTCGCAGGCGGTTCCGAAACCAACTCGTGGTATCGATTACATTGACCTGCAATCCGGATGGCGGTTGCGCGTGACTACACCTTTGCTGAAATCCGGAGGCTACCGGCTCCGCGTTGTTCAGGAACAGGTCGAGGAGAACACCGTCACTCTGTCCGCGGGGGAGGATTTCGAAGGATACGAGACCACATTCTACGCGGTAGAACCGCGAAGGGGCGGAGGGGTGCGGATCGGCTTTGTCTCGGCGGAAATGACGAAAGAAGGTAAGTCGGTTCAGCAGGCGCGCCCTAAAGAGCTGCTATTCCGGCTGCCTCCCAGTACGAGAATGGTGCGGCTCATCTATCTCACGCGCGTTAGCCAGTTCGATCACGACATGGCCGTGGTGGCCGCGAGTGAAATAGGCACTCTTGAAAAATTGACGCGGGAGGTCCAGATCCGCCAGGACGCCTGCAAGAGCGACGACAAGAGCTTCTGCTCCTGGATCCCAGCCGGAGTTGCCGTGCGGCCCGAGATGCAGGCGAAAGTGGGTAACGCAGAGCAGTGGGTTCCAGTGCAGTA
>JAEHDI010001223.1 GCA_016880505.1 Bryobacterales bacterium
GACTTCCAATAGTTGCGCGCGCCCGGCGTCAACAACGGATCAAACGCTTGTTGCCATGACCGGTACGGCTGCACGCCGATGTGTTCCCCGAGCGCCTTTCCGAAATGCCGCACCGGTTCGATCGCCTTTCGCCCGGCTTCCGGGTCGCCGGCATGAAAGAGCGCAAACGCGATGATCTCGGTGCCATGCACCTCCGTCGGAAGAAACGGAAGAGGTGGGGCCTTACGCAGTACCGTCCAGACCGTGGTCTCATCGCTTTGTTCCTTGGCAAACTCACGGTACTGCTTGAGTGCCGAGGCAGCCTCGTTCAGGGGATACACGACCAGGCCGCTCAGTACGCCGGGGCCGAGCGGGTGAAGGCGGAATTCAAATCGCGTGACGATACCGAAATTTCCGCCGCCTCCCCGTAGAGCCCAGAACAGATCGGTGTTCTCCCGCTCGCTGGCCCTCACGAAACGGCCGTCGGCGGTGATGACATCCACTGCAAGAAGATTATCGATCGTCATCCCATGTTTGCGCGAGAACCATCCGAAACCCCCGCCGAGCGTGAGACCGGCAACACCGGTCGTGGAGTTGATGCCGAGCGGCGTAGCAAGTCCAAAGGCCTGTGCCTCGGAATCGAAATCCCCGAGGGTCGCTCCGGGCTCGACATGTGCCACATGTGCTCCCGGATCGATGCGCACCGATCGCATGCCGGAAAGGTCGATCAGAAATCCACCGTCGCACAAGGCGCTGCCGGCGATATTATGCCCTCCGCCTTTAACGGAGGTCAGCAGACCATGGGCTCGGGCAAAGTCGACTGCACGCTTGATGTCGTTCACTCCCGCGCAACGGACTGCCAAGGCTGGCCTCCGGTCGATCATGGCGTTCCACACGGTGCGGGACGCGTCGTATCCGTCGTCTCCCGGGAATAGCAAAGGCCCGCGCAGTGCGGCCTTCAGGCTCTCGACGGCCGAACTGTCCAGCGTCACGGAGTCCCCGTCGCTCCGCCGAATGCTCACTGTCGTCATAGCTGGTCACCTCCTACCGATATGGTGCGGGGTTGGAAACCGCCCAGCAAGCCATCAACTTCCGCTCCGGCCAAGCCCCCAGATTCCGGGATACGCTTAGGAGACGGACATACATTTTCATGTAAGATTCTGCAGGCAAGCGACCTGGTTCCTATCGGGGGGAAAAAGATCCGGGCACCCCAATAAGGATACCCAGATCGGATTCGCTGGCGCGACATACCGGACGAAACTGGGCACTTCTGGGAGGAATCGCTTTCTCTCTAACTTCTCTGTATAACGCTCATGCTGAACTGCGGGGTCTCACGATCTCCTGGATCTCCCCGATTTTGTAGACAACCATCAGGCCGGTGTCAGGGCTGCCGGGGACGCCTTATCTGGGCTGGGCCACCGAGCCGGTGTAAAAGGGCTTGCACTCCCCCCCGCCAACCAGCTGCTTCGTCTGTCGGAAAAGGCCCAGGATCGGCTCTATCGCGGTCTCCAGGGTGCTCACCTTGTCCGGCTTCGGGTTGCGGAAGGGGCCGGAGATCTTCTGCC
>JAEHDI010001224.1 GCA_016880505.1 Bryobacterales bacterium
AAGCGTGCGAACAACAGGGCGCTGAGGATGGCGAAGCCGAGGAGGCCGACAAGGGCCTCGATGGCGACCAGAAAGTTAGCGGCCCGCGTGTATGGCGTGAGCTTGCCGTAGCCGATGGTGGCGAGGGTCTGGACGCTGAAGAAGAAGCAGTCCTCGAAGCGCGTAAGCGGTGAGGGGGCGGCGCCCGAGAGCGCGTCAGGGCCGGCAAGCCAGTACAGGGACGCGAACAGGAGGTTGGTGGCGACGTAGCCGGCAGCCATGAGGGCGAGCAGGCGGGGAACCGGAAGAGAGAGAAGTGTGTTATAGGCGTTGTAGGGATGGAACGGGCTCAGGTTGTTGCGGCGGACGTTGAAGGTGCCGTCGCGATTGAGGAGGCGGGCGCGGCTCCGCTCGGACATCTTGCCGCCGAGCCCGAGGTCCTGATTGAGCCGTTCCTGTTCCGGCAATTCCGACACGATCCAGCTTCTCTCATTCTAGGTAATAACGGCGGCTGGCTCCAATTTCGCCGCGTCCGCGAAATAGGTCGCCGCTCTCTTGAAACCGCCACAAGCAGAACGGACTGGGAGGCCCGCCATCCGCAATGATGCTGGCAACGTGAGTGAATGATCTGCGAACACCTGCTGCCGTCACAGCGTAACATCAATCAGGACATGATGCGCCTGACTTTTCTAATGCCTGCCCTTCTCCTGCTGGTGCTTCCACCGCCGGCGCACGCCTGCACCGCATTCTGTGTTGCCGCAAGAGGGCGGGTGCTCGTCGGCAACAACGAGGATCTGTTCGACCCGCACACCCGGCTTTGGTTCATTTCAGCGGAGAACGGGGAACACGGCCGGATGTACGTGGGATATGACTACGCCTGGCCACAAGGCGGGATGAACGATCGCGGTCTTTTCTTCGACGGTTTCAGCGTCCCGCTCGTCAAGCTTCCGCCAAGTACCAGACCGCCGCTGCAACCCGTGGCGAACCGCGTGCCGAACAGGCCATTCCCAGGGGGAGCGCTGGATCGGTTCTTGGCAGAGTGCGCAAGCATCGAGGACGTTATCGGACTCTTCCGGAAGTACGAGTTTCCCTGGGCGGAAAAGTCCGTTCTGATGTTCGTCGACGCGAGCGGGGAGGCCGCAATTTTCGACGGCAACGGCATCCTACGCAAGAAAGGGAGATTCCTGGTCCAGACCAACTTTCGGCAGTCCGCGACCAGACCGGGTGAGGTTCCGTGCGAACGGTTTCGGATCGCGACCGGGATGCTGGAAAGCGCTGGGGACAACACGAACATCGACTTGTTCCGGCGCATTCTCGCGGCCACGCACCAGGAGGGAGACAATCCCACTCAGTACTCGAATATCTACGACCTGAAACGCCGCATCATGTATCTCTACCACTTCCATAACTACGAAAACGTGGTGACGATCGAACTCTCGCGGGAACTGCGCAAAGGGGCGCATTCCGTTGCGATCCCATCGTTGTTTCCGCGCACACACGCCGCGGACAAGTGGGCTGCCGAGCATCAGGACGCCTTGAAGAAACTATTGGGCAAGGAATGACCCCGGGCTCCGGCGTTCGGTCGCCGCAGAATGTGGGATGGGAGCCGTCCACGGTTTTCGTTTTTCCTGTCCGCCACCCGTGCTGCCGCTCAGCCACCAGCCCGGGTCCTCGTGTGATCCTGGAGCCAGTCCGTGAGAAGGTCCAGGACACGCGACGCAAACGTCTCTTCGATCTGCCCCACTTCCAGGGACGAGCCCGTTATTGCAGTCTGGAAGAAATGGTTCAGGCCGTCGATTTCGATGACCTGCACATCGGGATTCTTTTCGGCAGCCAGCGCCCCTTTGATGGCTGCGAGGTTCTCTTTCGGAGGCACATTCTGATCTTTCGCGCCGTTCACCGCTAGAACGGAGCATCGTACGCGACCGAGGCTGGCACGGGGATCATGGGAGAGGAAGAATCCTCTGTTCGCCGTCTGTGCGGCAGCGATCTGCTGGTCGACGGCAGCCGCCACGGCTGGCGCCAGCGCCTCCACTCCGGGAGGCAGCATGAGGTGGACGACGTCCGCAAAAGCGCGTTTCATGTCCGGATCGGCTGCTCCCCGGAACATTCGGCCGCGCGCCTCCCGGAATGCCTCCTGCGTTCGCTGCACCTCTGCGTCGGAGAGTCCCTTGCCCTTGCCAGCAGCCGCGATTCGGAGTGCGAACAGTTCGGTGTCCGGCAAGCCGGGAGCCGCCAGCAGAACGAGGAATCTGACCACCGTCGACTTTGCGGCGGCGATGCTGGCGACGGCGCCTCCTT
>JAEHDI010001225.1 GCA_016880505.1 Bryobacterales bacterium
AGGAGACGTAGCAAGCTACGTCTCTACCCGGTATGGTTACCGACCTTCAAGTCCCGGTCAGCAAGGTGGCTTCAGTCAATCCGGCCACCGGTGAGGTTCTGCGTGAGTTCAATTGTGTGACCGAAGCCGAAGTGCGCGCGGCGGTAGCCCGGGCGCGCGCCGCACAACCGGCATGGAGTGAACTGGGAGTGCGGCGGCGCGTCTCCATCCTGCGCAATTTCCAGAGCCTGCTTCATGAGAAGAAATCCGAAGTCGCGCGGCTGATTACACGGGAAGCCGGCAAACCCTATGTTGAAGCGCTGCTGACTGAAGTTTTGGTGGTTTTAGACGCGGCCCGCTTCTGCATTGACAATGCCTATCGCTTCCTCCGGGAGGAAGCGGTTCCGCACGGCAACCTGGCCATGAAGACCAAAGCTGGCCGCGTCTTGCGGGAGCCGTACGGTGTCATCGGCATTATTTCGCCATGGAATTACCCGTTTTCAATTCCCGCCACCGAGGGCCTGGCCGCACTGGTCACCGGAAACACAGTCGTGTTGAAGCCTTCGGAATTTACCTCGCTTGCAGCATTGCAACTGGCTACTCTGCTGCACGAAGCCGGCGTCCCTGATGAGGTTTTTCAGGTCGTAATTGGGGACGGTGGAGCCGGGGCCGCGCTCGGGAATGCGAATATCGACAAACTGGTTTTCACCGGAAGCGTGGCCACAGGCAAACGGATCGCGCAGGGCGCGGCCGCACGCTTGCTTCCCGTGGTTCTGGAGTTAGGCGGAAAAGATCCCATGCTGGTTCTGGACGATGCCGACATCGACGTCGCGTCCAGCGGTGCAGTTTGGGGCGCTTTCGTGAACGCCGGACAAGCCTGCCTCTCGGTCGAGCGATGCTACGTGCATCGCAGTCTGTATGAGCCGTTCCTCGAAGCCTGCGTGCGCAAGTCGAAGCAGCTGCGCGTTGGCAATGGAATGGCTGCAGGCACCGACATTGGCCCCATGATTCACGAACGCCAGTTGCGCAACGTCGAGGCGCACGTGGAAGATGCAACAAACCACGGGGCTCGCCTGCTGGCTGGTGGTACACGGCTGCGAGACCTGGGGCCCAATTTCTTCGCGCCCACCGTACTGGCGGATGTGACCCACAAAATGCGCATCATGCGCGAGGAGACATTTGGCCCGCTGCTTCCGATCATGGCTTTCGACAACGATGACGAGGCCGTCCGTCTGGCCAACGACTCCGAATATGGCCTGGCGGCCAGTGTGTGGACGCGCGACCGCAGCCGCGGAGAAGCGCTGGCTCGGCGCATTCAGGCGGGGACAGTGATGGTCAACGATGCCGTCTCCTGCTTCGGCATCAGCGAAGCACCGCACGGAGGTGTGAAGGCCAGCGGCGCGGGGCGCACCCACGGACGCTTTGGGCTGGACGAGATGGTGCGGCTCAAGTACGTGGATTCCGACCGACTGCCCAGTGTGAAGAAGGTTTGGTGGTATGGATATGGAGAAGGGTTTGCGCGGCAGATGGAAGCATTCCTCGACCTGCAGTTCGCGCGCGGCCTGGGACGGCGACTGCAAGGCGCGCTGCGCTCCGCCGGGGTGTATGTGAGGAAAGGCAGGGTATGACTCGTGGCTCCGACGACTTCTGATTCAAAACTCGAACTCCTGCGCCACACTGTGGCCACAGTGGCTTACCGTGGCGGCAAAGCGGTGCGCCACGCTCCGGCTGGGTTCGCCGATTTTCGCGCAGCGGAGACTTGCCGGACACCGGTACAGATTCTGGCCCACATCGGCGACTTATTCGACTGGGCAATCTCCATTGCGGAAGGCAATCAACGCTGGCACGACTCCCAGCCGCTGCCCTGGGATAAGGAGATCGTACGGTTCCACGCCGCGCTCAAACGCTTCGATGATTTTCTGGCTTCCGGCAAGGCGCTGCAGGCACCGGCCGAGAAACTCTTCCAGGGACCGATTGCGGACGCCCTGAGCCACGTCGGCCAGATTGCGATGCTGCGGCGAGTGGCGGGCGGGCCCATCCGCGGCGAAAGCTACTTTGTCGCTGAAATGAAGGTGGGGCGGGTCGGGCCGGATCAGGCCGCTCCTATCAAGGAATTCGATTAGCGGTGGTGATTCCCTCCAGAACGAATTATTCGGAAAGATAGTCAGGATGGCGTGCCGCCGAACGGCGCGGGATCTCGCGGGCAACCTTCTTGAGCCAGCGTAGCTCCGTTCGCAGTTGATCGATGCTGAGGCTAAGCATCCAAACTGCCTCGTGGAATTGGTGTCCGACCTCTTGGCGAACCGAATGCAGGATTTCCTTCTTGCTCGCAAGTTCACTTTCTACAAACTTCTTCCGCTGCCGAAGTTGTTTCACAAAAACCCCAGGGCGGCATTGCCATGACAGGGCGAGCCAGGTCAGAAACACGGGACGCTCCTTCTGATCAGTCCA
>JAEHDI010000162.1 GCA_016880505.1 Bryobacterales bacterium
CGTCTTGATCCCCTGCGTGACCCACGACGACTGCACGTTCCGGATATTTTCGAGGTACAGTCTGCTGACCGCAAGAGTCTTGAGATACTCCACCGCGGTCGCCTCTTCTTTGACAAAGCGGCCGAGCGACGTGTTGTGCGGCTGGAACGTCCACGGGATGAACGCCGTGAATCCGCCGGTGTCCTCCTGTATCTGCCGCACGAGTTCAAGATGGTTCACCCGCTGTTCCAGCGTCTCCCCGCAGCCGAACATCATCGTCGCCGTGGTGCGCATGCCGAGGGCGTGGGCCGCGCGGTGGACGTCAACCCACTCCTGGGTCGTGCACTTCAGCCGGCTGATCCGCTGCCGCACGCCGTCGTCGAGAATCTCCGCGCCGCCGCCCGGAATCGAATCGAGACCCGCGTCGCGCAGCCGCGCAATCGTGTCCCGCAGCGACAGGCCGCTGACCTCCGCGATGTTCAGAATCTCCGGCGACGAGAAGCAATGGAGATGGATCGCGAATCGCTGCTTGATCGACCGCAGCAGATTCTCGTACCACTCGATCTTCAGGTCCGGGTGCAGCCCGCCTTGCATCAGGATGCCCGTGCCCCCAAGATCGATCGTTTCCTGGATCTTCGCGAAGACCTCCTCCTGCGACAGAATGTAGCCCTCCGGGGACCCCATCGGGCGGTAGAATGCGCAGAAGGTGCAGTACTCCGTGCAGAAGTTCGTGTAGTTGATATTGCGGTCGATGATGTAGGTGACGATCCCTTCCGGATGCAGGCGCCGGCGCACGGCATCGGCGGCCATGCCGATTCCGATCAGGTCGGGATCCTGCAACAGGTCGACCGCTTCTTTGTGAGTCATCGCGTCAGTACGTTCCCAGTTGACTCCAAGATAGCAGCCTCTCCGGCATACTGGAGAAACCGCTCCAGACCCTGCATCTCGCGCGGGCCCAGATCGTGCCGCACGTTCCGGGTGAAATACTCGCGTACAAACGACGGGCTGAGGCCCCGGGGCGGCCCTTCGAGTGTGCAGATCTCCTCCAGTCGCGACCGGCCGAACTGGTACGAGGCCGTGAACGGCTCCTCCAGGTCCGGCGTCACGCGCTCCGCCGGCCCCGCCCATACGGCAAACACCATCGGAAGTCCCGTCATATCGACCCATTCCCTGCCGAGGTCCGTAACCAGGTAGGGCGAGGAGGCTGGATCGAATTGCAGGGCGGGATCGCCGATCAGCAGCGCCGCGTCGGCCGACGCCAGCATCGCATCCACGTTCGGCGGCTGCGAAGTCACGGCCGGCTCAGCGCCGTAGCGGCGCGCGAGAATGATCCGGCAGAGCGCCACGGACGTCCGCGAGCTGGAGTGCGCGGCCAGCGTCTCGATCCGGTCGAGCGGCTTCTTCGAGATCAGCAGGATGCTGCGCACTTCACCGTCGCTGGCGATGCACTGTCCCGGGAGGATCTTCAGCTTGAGCCGCGCCGCCTCCACCGAAGGCACAATGCCGATATCCGCCTCGCCGGAGGCAAGCCGGTCCGCGCACTCGGACGGCACCCCGAACTCGAGGTCGAAAATGCCCCTTTGCTCGCCGTGTACCATCCCCCACACGAGCGGACAGGTATTAAGATAACTGACCGCACAGACGCGCGGCCTCTTAGAATCCTTTGTGGTCTCGATCAACTTCCATTCTAGCCCCCGGCGTGGCGCAGGTCTCCCGAC
>JAEHDI010001226.1 GCA_016880505.1 Bryobacterales bacterium
CAGCAGGCAGCGCGGATGCAGGCCCACCTGCGGCAACCGACGGTGGCTATTTCTTCAGCGCCGCCCGGAGGTTCAGTGTCCGCACCAGCCGGTGCAGGTTGTTTGGATGCAGCCCCAGCAGCTTCGCCGCTTCGGTGAAGCTGCCGCCGGCCTGCTCGATCGTTCGCAGGATGATCTGCCGCTTGGCTTCCTTGAGTGCCTCGTGGTATTGCAGCGAGGCGGCGCCGGCGGGGCGGTCCGCTTGCAAGACGCGGTCCGGAAGATCGTCCGGCTGGATGATTTCGGTCGAACCGAGGACCACGGCGCGCTCGATGGCGTTCTCCAGCTCGCGAACGTTGCCCGGCCACTCGTAACTCATCAGAATCGAAAGCGCCTCGTCGGAGATGCCGGTGATTCGCCGCCTTGCGCTCTTGCCGTGTTTCTGCAAGAAGAAGCTCGCCAGCAGCGGGATGTCTCCGCGCCGATCACGTAGTGGCGGCATCGTGACCGAAACCACGTTGAGCCGGAAGTAGAGGTCCTGGCGGAACTGCCCGGCCTTGACCGCTTCTTCCAGATCCCGGTTCGTCGCCGCGATGAGACGGATGTCCGTCTTGATCGGCCGGGTGCCGCCGACCCGCTCGAACTCACGCTCCTGCAACACCCGCAGCAGCTTCGCCTGAAGAACGGGTGCCAGTTCGCCGACCTCGTCAAGGAAAACAGTCCCGCCATGCGCCTCCTCCAGCTTTCCTCTCTTTTGAACGAACGCGCCGGTGAAAGCACCTTTCTCGTGGCCAAACAGCTCGCTTTCGAGCAAGCCCTCCGTCAAGGCCGCGCAGTTGATCGCCACGAACGGTTTGGCGGCACGCGGGCTGTTGCGGTGGATGGCGCGGGCCACAAGTTCCTTACCCGTGCCGCTCTCGCCGCGGATCAGGACGGTGGATGCGCCGGGTGCCACCTTGGCGATGAACTCGTAGACCTGCCGCAGGCGTTGACTGTCGCCCACCAGGCCGTGCTCGACGGCGATCTCCGCCTTGAGGCGGCGGTTTTCGTCGTTCAGCTCCTCCATGCGCAGCGCGCTGTCGAGGGCGCCGGCCGCGATGCCTGCGATCCCCGTCGCCAGCTGCAGGTGATTCTCATCGAAGCGCACGGCCGGGTCGCATGAGACCAGGTAGAGGATCCCGAGCACCTTCTCGAAACACGCCAGCGGGGCCGCGAGAATGGAGCTTGCCTGCGCACTCAGCACGCTCTCGGCCGTGCTCAAGCCCGGAGTGGAGCGGACATCGTTGCACAGGATCGCCACTCCTTCCTCGAAAACCCGGCCCGCGACCGTGCGGGATATGCGGAATCCCTGTCCGCGCAGCATCCTGCTCCAGTGGAAGGCCGATTCCAGCTCGTCGAGGCCCGTTTCAATCAGCAGAATCGCTCCGTGATCGGCGGGAATCGCCTTGAAGGTTAATTCCATGAGCCGCCGCTCCAGGTTTTCCAGCCCGCGGACCGAAGTGATAGCCGCACCGATCTCCAGGAGGACTCCGAGATCCCGCGCCACGCGTCCCTTTTCCGAGAGGGCTTCAGCAACTTTTTCAGGCTTGAGGTAGAGAGCGGCGTCACTTCGGAGCTCCACAGTCGCTCCGGAGGCCAGTGCTCCTTCGCCCAGTTGCACCGGTTGGGCCCTGGCGCACGTTTCTCTTTCTTCGAGAAGAAACAGGAACAGGGAGTGCCCGACCTTGATTTCGTCGCCGTGCTCGAGGAACCGCTCCGAGACGGGGAGGCCGTTGACGCAAGTGCGATTCACGCTGCCGAAATCGGTGATCTTGAACCGCTCTCCTTCCGCCCGGACGACGCAGTGATGGTGCGAGACCGCCCGGTCCTCGACACGCAGGGAATTGGATTCTTCG
>JAEHDI010000163.1 GCA_016880505.1 Bryobacterales bacterium
CCGGGCGCCGCCGGACGCGAGACCGAACCGCCGGACGCCCCTCCCGAAGCCGATGCCCGGGACCGCCAGATCTCCAGGCTGAAACAGCAACTCGCCGACGCGAAACAGAGGTTTCTTTCGGCGATGGAAGAGCACCAGTTATCCAGGGAAGAAAGCCAGAACACGACAGAGGAGGCGCTTTCGGCCAACGAGGAACTGCAAAGCCTCAACGAGGAGCTGGAGACCGCCAAGGAAGAGCTGCAATCCACCAACGAGGAGCTGATCACGGTCAACGATGAATTGCAGGCCAAAAACGCGGCGCTCGGGCAGGCGCGCGACTTCGCGATGTCGATTGTAGAAACCGTCCGCCAGCCGTTATTGGTGCTCGATCCGGATTTGCGGATCAGGATGGCGAATCGAGCCTTTTACCGGACGTTTCAAGCGTCACCGCTGGAAGCCGAGGGACAGGTCATCTATTCGCTGTCGCGCGGCAGTTGGGACCTTCCCGGCCTGCGGAATTCGCTGGACGGTCTTCTCCAGGGCGGCAACTCGTTCACGGATTTCGAAGTCGAGCAGCATTTTCCAGGCGTGGGGCGCAGGAGCCTGGTGCTCGGGGGCTGCCGCATCAATCATCTCAAGATGATTCTGCTGGCAGTTGACGACATTACCGAGCGCAAACTGGCCCAGCAGGCCCTACGCAGGAGCGAGGAGCATCTCCGCCAATCACAGAAAATGGAGGCCGTCGGCAGGCTCGCCGGCGGCATCGCTCACGACTTCAACAACCTGCTCACGGCCATCATCGGCTACAGCGAGCTCCTTGCCGATACGCTGGCCGGCAACGAGCCGGCCATCCAGCAGGTGCTTGAAATCAAGAAAGCCGGCGACAGGGCGGCCTCACTCACGCAACAGTTGCTGGCCTTCAGCCGGCGGCAGGTGCTGCAACCCAAGGTTCTCGACGTGAATGTCATTGTGGCGGAGTTCGACCGAATGCTGCGCCGTTTGGTGGGCGAGCGGATCAGGGTGGCTATCAATTGCGCGCCCGCCCTCTGGCAAGTGAGGGCCGACCCGGGCGAAATCGGCCGCGCGATCATGAACCTTTCCCTGAACGCCAGAGACGCCATGCCGGACGGCGGCACGCTGGCCATTGAAACGGCCAACGTGACCCTCCCGGAGGCCGATGCCAGCGAGCCAGACCTTGCGCCAGGTCGCTACGTGACGATGGCCGTGCGAGATACCGGCGTCGGCATGAACGCGGAAATGCAGGCCCACATCTTCGAACCGTTCTTCACGACGAAAGAGACCGGCAAAGGAACCGGCCTGGGGCTGGCCACCGTTCTGGGAATCGTCGAGCAAAGCGGTGGCGCTATTCGTTGCGAGTCCGAACCAGGCCGGGGGACGGTCTTCACCATCTTCCTGCCGGCAGTCGCCGAGGCGGTGGACAAGGGAGTGCGGCCGGCTGGAGGCCTTGCCGAGGCGCCGAAGGGCTCCGAGGTCATTTTGCTGGTGGAAGACGAAGATATGGTCCGCGTGCTCGCACGAAAAATTCTGGAGGCGAGCGGGTACGTGGTTCTCGACGCCCGCAACGGACGGGAAGGTCTGGCGCTGTGCGAAACCCACGAGGGCCCAATCGATCTGCTTGTGTCCGATGTGGTCATGCCGGAACTCGGTGGACGCGAACTCGTGGAAGCCGCCCTCAAGCTGCGGCCCGGCATGAAAGTCATGTTCATGTCCGGGCACACGCAGGATGTCGTCCTCAAGGAGGGCGTCCAGAAGGGAACCGCGTTTTTGCAGAAGCCTTTTACAACCGTTGGACTCGCGCAAAGAGTGCGCGAGACCCTCGATTCGGATGCCAGTACCGCTGGACAGCCGTGACCGCTGTTCGCTTCGCGGCTGAGCCCGAGAACGGATTACTGTAGAACCGGCATTCGCAGATCGCGGGTCGGCAAATTTCGCATTTCAGGTGCAGCCTTTGCACCTCGGCCCGGGTGAATTCCCGGTCCGCCACCCTGACCCAGCGGGCTTAGCCTCCGAAATAGCGGGGTTCTGTTCTGGACCATCTCGTGCATAGGACGATAGGCTGCCCGCACGGGCGAAGGGGATGGCCATGAAGATAGCACACACCGAGATGCGTCGGTTCCAAAAGATCCTTGAACGAAAAGAGGCTGAACTGGTTCAGGTATTGCGAAAGCGGGACGGTATCGCAATCGAGAAGAGCGCGGACCAAATGGATGAGATTCAGTACGCGTCGGAACGAGATCTGGCGATTCGAAACGTGGACAGCCAGTCCACCCTGCTGCGTGACGTAAAAGCCGCATTGCGACGGATTCACGACGGCAGCTTTGGAACCTGCATTGAGTGCGCATGGGCGATCAGCCCAAAACGCCTCGCTGCCTTGCCATGGGCGCCGCTTTGTATCGAGTGCCAGGAGGCTGCCGACCGCGATAAGTACGAAGCAACAGAATATCTCGTTGACGCACTCTCGTGAAAGCACCCGGCTCGGCGATCGCCAGTTGGAGGAACTGCCCGCGTTGCGATGTCCGCCCGGTTGGCAGTCGGTGCACGAAATCCATCTGAACTTCTCAGATCAAGCTGGGCGAACGATGTGCAGCAAATTCAGTATTCGAGTGCAGGTGCTGCATCTTGCAGCAGGCGGATTGTCGGCTGGCCACCCTGAATCGGGCGCTGCAGCTCTCGAAGTGGCGCAGATTCCCGTATGGACCAATTCGTGCAGTGAACGATTCGTGTAAAGGAGCGTAAGAACATGCTTTGGACACTTGCTGTAGTTCTCTTCGTGTTGTGGGTGCTGGGTTTGGTCACCTCTTACACAATGGGTGGCCTGCTGCACCTCTTACTGGTCGTCGCATTGGTCGTGGTGGTACTCCAAATCATTCAGGGACGTAGGATTGCCTGACGAGTGACCACCGGGCGCAGCCCGTTCAGCAGGCGGAAAAGCACTGCATTCGGCGTGTGCGTGAGCACCTTCCGGGCGAGCCAGAAGAACTATGGACTCACGGGGGCAGCAGCACACTTGCTGCTGCCGGGTCCTGGCGAGTCCGCCACTTTCCTTATGTCGGGCCGCTTCCGGCGATTGGTCAGCGAATTGCCTTTGCTTAGGTCTTCAGGAGTGCAAGGAACATAACTTTGGTAAATCTTGTCATTGCGTTGATCGTGGTCGGCATGGCGTTGTGGCTGATCAATCGTTTTATCCCCATGGCGTCCAGCATCAAGACGATTCTGAACGTCGTCGTAGTGGTGGCCGTTGCGATTTGGGTATTGAAGGCAGTGGGATTGTGGGGGAACCTAACCAGTTACCGCGTCGGGTGATAACAGGTTGCGACCCACTGAATGGAAACAGATCGGA